>CAJXZM010000169.1 GCA_913063125.1 uncultured Gammaproteobacteria bacterium
GTAACAGTTCCCCCTTTGTGGTTTGCGCAGCATGATGCTGCGCCTTTTTTTGCGTCTTTTTTCAGGTAAACTACCCAACTCCTCAGACGCAAAGGCCTATTATGAGCATCCAGTGGTACCCAGGGCATATGAACAAAGCCCGCATACAAATCATTGAATTATTACCCCAGGTGGACTTAGTCATTGAGGTGACTGATGCTCGCATACCCTATAGCAGCGAGAATCCTTTACTTGCATCAATTCGGGGTGACAAACCCTGTATCAAAGTGCTGACGAAAAGTGACTTAGCCGACCCTGCCATTACCTCACAATGGGTAAACCACTTTGATGATAAAAAGGGACTGAAAGGTATTGCACTCACTACTAACCAACCCACTCAAATGCGTGAACTGTTGGACTTATGTCGCAGCATGCTGCCAGCAAAGGATAATGGCATACAGTCAATTAAGGCGTTGATTATGGGTATTCCTAATGTCGGAAAATCCACATTAATTAATATTCTCGCCAATAAAGTTATTGCCAAAACTGGAAATGAGCCTGCGGTTACTAAAGGCCAGCAACGCATTAAGCTGGATAACGGCATAGTACTGTTTGACACCCCGGGTATGTTATGGCCCAAAGTGGAGAACCCTAACAGCGGTTATCGACTAGCGGCCAGTGGTGCCATTAAAAATACCGCTATGGAATACGATGACGTTGCATTTTATACCGCAAAATATTTGTTATCCGCCTACCCTGAACGCCTAAAAGAGCGATATGAACTCAGTACGTTACCCGACACTGAACTAGAACTTTTGGAAACTATAGGCAAACAACGAGGCTGCTTACGCGGCGGCGGACGAGTGGACTTAAACAAAGTATCCGTTCTGTTTTTAAACGAGTTACGGGCAGGGGCACTTGGTCCCATCAGTTTAGAGACGCCTTCTCTTATGGAGGCGGAAGAAATTGAAGTACAAAAAATCAAGGAAGCAAAGATACGCAAGGAAGAAGAGCGAAAGAAAAATGCTCAAAAAGGTAAGCGCAATTCAAAATAATAACCCAACGCCATAGCTTAAGATGATTGCTCGCAATAACCGCTCAGACCGATAACATCACAAACATAGAACTATCCAGCAATATATACAGCCATTACAAGAATTCATACTCTATCTGGAATTGAAGTGTTTTATTGGCTGTATTACTTGCTAAACGTACAGGCAACCAGAGATACGCTGAAGAACATGCATTAACACTTAAGGCTATCAGGTATTCCAATAAATAGAGGATGCACTGAACAGTCCGCCCCCTAATAAAGGTTATCTTAATACGTAATTTCAGAGCAACCAGCGTTGAAAAATTTAACAGCAGAATCATGCACTGGCTGGTAAATCAAATTGTGCTACTGAGATCATTTGATCCACCTGATGCTGCATGATATCGCGGACATTATCAGATTCTTTTTTCAACAACTCCCACTTATTTTCATTTTCCAAATCTGAAAATTTCATCGCTGGTTGATATAACCGAAAAGACACCTGTAACTCAGGAATACTTGTTAATCGCAAAGGCGCAACATTAATTTTTCCTGTTTCTTTAATACGATGGTAACTCTTTTTTGGTAAAAACTTTAACAGCGGATCAAGTTTTTGACTTACAGGTACAACATTCGACCACTCATCTGAACCCGTATGTACAGCAATCAAAATAGGTGTTCCTGTTTTTAATGCCATTTCAATAAAACGAGGACTCAAGAAAGGTTCGATGTCTCGGCCATTTCCGTATGCACAATTCTCACCCTCTGGCATGACAAATAAATCCGTCACACCTTTCTCTGCCACCTGCTTTACAAAGCCATCCAAGTTAAATGGCATCTTAACCTGACTCATATAACGGATTAGGTGTTTTACAACAGGGATGTGGTAAAAACCACGCCACGCGATAATCATTGGTACACGCTGGCTTCCACCATTTTTTGAATACTGATCCATCATCGCAACACTGCCAGCAACGGGTCCAGCCATTGGGCCGTGATTCATGGCCACCACCAACTTCGGATATTTCGATAAAATCTGTTGAATATCCTCTGAACTTCTATGCAATGAAACACGTTTTACACAGGCCTTTCTCAAAAAAGCCATCGATAATGAATAATCTTCTACTGTTCGCATACTTCTCACCTTGCGCTGTCCCTGAATTGCTCTCAAATTGTGATAGCATTATATGGCACGATCGTACGCGCTAATAGTGATCCGTATGCACCCCAGTGTAAGCATTTGATACTTTATTCAACAAAACAAACTAGTTTATGCTCCTAGCATTCAAATTAACCTTCCAACGAAGCCGCTTCAGCTGCTCGGGCTCGTTCCAAGGCTGGCCGAGATGTTACACGTTTAAGATACTCTTTTAGATTTTCCTGTTCGATTGGCAGCTTAAAAGCCGTACCCCATAACAATGTTTGCCCAAGTAAAATATCGACAGCAGTAAAGTTATCCCCAAGAATGTATGCATTATCACCCAAACCCTCACTAAACAACGTCAACGCCTTCTGAAACTCCCATTGGGCTGTTGGAAATATTGATTCACAACGTTGATCTTCTGGTAATGCAAACTTATTTTTGCCAATGGTCCACAGCGGCTGCTCCAACTCACACATCGCAAAATAGCTCCATTGGTCATATTGAGCCCGTTCCACCGTGCCTGCAGCGGGCACCAACCCTGAATCTGGTGATTTATCTCCGAGGTAAGCAACAATCGCCGCCGACTCCAATAACAAAAGATCATCATCTTTCAATGCAGGTACTTTCCCCGCCGGGTTAATCGCCAAATATTCTTTTGACTGTGATTCACCTTTATTAAAATCGACTAAACAAAATTCATATTCTTTCTCTAATTCTTCTAACATCCAAGTAATTCGCGTCGAACGTGAATTAGGGTACCCGTATACTTTCATTATCATCTCTCTGCTTACGTTATTGTCTTGGCCTTCCCAGGTTTTATCGTCAAATCCAGTACACAGGTTTAACAGATTCATCACGAGAAAAGAAGGTTCCGTTATAAAACAAATTCATTCACTTCTGGTATAATTGCGAGCTAGCTCAATGAGCGTTTTTTGCACAACTCACGAAACACTTTTCATTTGATATAGACCACAGGAAAAACGCGACTGCAATGCTTGATCTGAGCTGGCTGCAATACACACTAATCGCTCTTATTTTTATATGGAGTGGTTTTGTTCGTTCGGGGCTCGGGTTTGGCGGGGCTGTATTATCGCTACCTTTCCTATTAATGATTCACAATGACCCTCTTGTCTACCTGCCGTTAATTTCAGTACATCTACTGGTATTTTCTTCCATTACCATTCTAAAAAGCAACTCTACTCGTTTTCAAAAGAACGGTAACGATACAATCCAAACACCTCGTGAAAGCACCATTGATTGGTCATATTTAAAACATGCAATGTCCATTATGATCATTCCCAAACTGATTGGTGTATTGGGCCTAATCACACTCCCCAGCTCTCTTATGAGTGGTATCATCTTTAGCATTGTTGGCTTCTATTCCCTCACCTATATTTTTAACAAGCCCTTTAATAGCAACAGTAAAAAACTGGATATACTATTTCTTATGATGGGTGCGTATATTAGCGGGACCTCATTAATCGGCGCGCCTCTTATTATTACCGTTTTTGCTAGTCACGTAAAAAAACACCAATTACGCGACACCTTATTTGCATTATGGTTTATCTTGGTTGCCATCAAAATGAGCGCCTTTCTTTATGCTGGTATTGATCTGCAATTAATCCATCATATTTGGCTACTACCTTGTGCTGCCATCGGACACATAATTGGTTTACGTTTCCATCATTATATCCTTACAGCAGATACGGCTGTCTTTTATCGCGTAGTGGGTATCGCGTTGCTAATAATTAGTATCACCGGGCTAGTTCAGAACATGTTTCCGCAATAAGAACAATGATACCTATGTTTGTCGGTTAAATATAAGTACAACGAGTCAAGTCACTTGCAATATCAGTGTTTCCAGCTAACGTGAAAAGATAGCTTTTTAATCAGAACGTCTTCTTTGAGGTTATGGAATGCCTATCACCAAACGACAAATAACTCTTGTTCAAGACAGCTTTGCTAAAGTAGAACCTATCGCCGAACAAGCTGCAGATATTTTCTATAGCACTTTATTTAAATATGACCCTAATCTAAAACCACTATTTAAATCGGATATCAAAGCCCAAGGAAGAAAGTTAATGGCAACCCTAAAGGTCGCTACCAGCGGATTAAACGATTTGGATGCTCTGGTTCCAGTTCTTCATCAACTAGCAGAACGGCATGTAAATTATGGTGTTAAAGCAGCCGATTTCACACCCGTTGGCAACGCGTTACTTCACACTTTACATACAGGATTGGGCGATGCGTTTACCGATGAAGTCCGACAAGCCTGGGTTGATGTATTTCGTTTAATTGCCACAACAATGAAAGGCCATTCATTTCCATAGCCTGTCTACACGCAAAAAAACCCTACTTAACAAACGTTAAGTAGGGTTTTTTTTTCAACCCGCGCTTAGGTTGAAATTGTTACTAGCTTACTCTTCCGGCAACAACTTACCTGGATTCATCTGGTGTTTAGGATCAAACGTATCGACTAACCCCTGAATCGCTTTAATACCTAGAGGGCCCTTCTCCGCAAGCAAATATTTTGCATGATCTTTTCCAACACCATGCTGATGAGAAATAGTCCCGCCAGAATTCACAATTGCTTCCGCTCCCGCTGCTTTAGTTTTTTCCCAACGAGCATAGGTTTCTTCATAGGTACTACCACAACGATAAATATACGAGGTATAAATACTCGAACCTTGACCATACATATGAGAAAGGTGAGTAAACACATGCACCCGTTCTTTTTCTTCACTTAATGCCCCTGAGATTGCTTTCTCAATACTCGCAACGGTTTCTGGCACTCTGTCCCAATCTACTGCGGTTTCCATGGTATCTACTGCAAATCCAGCGTCCCATAATCCATGCCGCAAGTACGGTGAACGGAAACGGCTATGCTCCCAACGCTTACCTAACAACGAGCCTGTACCTACACCGTCATATTTTTTGGCAATTTGCATCGCAATCTTTAGTGCTGATTTACATTGAGCTTTGGACCCTGTAACACCAAAGGTAAACATGGTTTTTTCGCCACCAGCACCACGAAATTCCAACAACTTTTCCAATACAGCAATGACTTGTTCATTACCTGCTAACTTAAGCTGAGTAAATGTCTCTACTTGATTACTCAAACGCATCATAGAAAGCTGAACTTTGTTTTGCACAATCTCTCGAACCGCTTTGACAGCGATTTCCCACGTTGGGAAAAATACCACATGGAATGCTTCTTTTTCTGCAAGAGGGGTTACACGTACCTTCACTTCAGTGATGATACCCATACGGCCCTCAGTGCCCATAAACATTTCCCGCACATCAGGACCTGCGGAGGAAGCAGGTATAGTAGGGATATCCAAGGTTCCATCCAATGTCTCGATACGCCCACCAGCAAACATCTGTTCAATTCGCCCATAACGCATGGATTGTTGACCACTTGAACGGCTGGCAACCCAGCCACCAATAGTAGATAGCTCCCACGACTGAGGGTAGTGGCCCAAGGTATATCCTTTGGCTTTTAGCTGTGACTCAACATCTGGACCAACTGTTCCAGCGCCAAATGTTGCAATTTGGCTCTCAACATTCAGCTCCATCAGTGTATTCATGCGGGTCATGTCGATGGTCAATACCGGACGACCATCGGCTTCAGGGTTAATATGCCCAACAACAGAGGTACCACCACCATAAGGAATTACGTCTACATCATGATCTTGAGCGTATTGCAGCAAGGTTTGCACCTGCTCACTACTCTCAGGATAAGCCACGCCATCAGGGAACACACCAAAGTCGCCACTACGTAAGGCTAGCCAATCAGGAAGGCTATGACCCCTGGAATGGCGTATACGTTCCTCAGCATCCAACGTAACCAACTCATGCTCTGGCAAACGAGATTCAGGGACCTTTACCATCACTTGATCTAACGTCGCATCAGGCAAAGCCGTTGATTTACCTATCAAACCTTCCAAAAATCCTTGAGCGGATTCACTCAGTTTAAAATCCAGGTCATTCTTATCATCACCCCAGCCATTCCAACGCTTCATCGCTTACCCTCACTTGAGTCTGTGTTTAGTATTAACGTTATAATAGACTGCTTTGACAAAGACACACTGTCCTATAGAGACAGGCCAATCACAAATTAGGACATCAGAATAAACGTAATACAACCTGTAACGTCTCATCCTTGACCTCGATGGATTCTAAGCGTGATTTAGCAAGTTTTTGAGAGTGATTATCATCACTTAAACTATAAATAGGGTACATCGACATCGCTTGAGTTGCCGTTACTTGGGCAATAAGCTGAATATTTTTAATGTACTCTTTTGGCACTTGATCCAATTCTAAATTGACTATCTTCGGATTTTTGAAAAAGAAAGCACCTTTCGAGGCATCATAACTTAACGTTCCCGTAACCTTTCCACGCCCCTTACCGTAGATTCCACCAGGGGCAGAGACCTTAACTTGGGTGAACACACCAATTTCATTACTTTCCTTAATCAATTCCACTTTAGGGTCTGATAAGGTAACCGTAATAAAAAACTGTGTTTGTTTAAGTGGCATCATCGATGCCACTTTTTCTTGGAGCTCCTGCTCTGTCATCGTTAACGTATAAGAAAGCGCAAAGGCCCCTTGAGACAGCATTAACAACACAAACAGTAAATATACTCTCATTAACTTTTATCCATATTGCAGAGTCTAAAGGCAGAAATTGTACTCTCGATAAAGGCCATACGCCTATCTTTTTTCGTCACGCTTATCAAAAAACAACAACAATACAGGTAATAACAAAAAATCAACCATCAACGCCAAAGCAATCGTAATTGCGGTCATCATCCCCATATCTGCATTTCGATTGTATTCTGAGAATGAAAGCAAATAGAATCCCACAACAAGTACAAAAGACGTCACCGCAAGAGCAACACCTACCGTCGAAAATGCATATCGTACGGCATCTTCTGGAGATAACCCGTTTTCTCTGCGGGCTCGAATATATTTGGTAAGAAAGTGCACAGTATCATCAACAATCACCCCCAACGTCATACCAACAACCACACTTAGCCCCATGCCAACTTTACCAACGAAGATACCCCAAATACCAAATGCCATCGCTGCTGGAACCATATTAGGAATCAAACTAATAAAACCATAACGCCACGATTTTAATGCAAAAATAAGTGTTAATGAGATTAGCAATAACCCCAACACCGCCCCGATTAACAAACTTCTTATATTTCGTTGACTAATGTGACTAAACATCAAAGTAGCACTTGCCGCTAATGGAGCAACCGATGTTTCATTCTCCACCCACCAATGCGCAATTCGCCTCTCCATCCCCAACAGTTCTTCTGTGCTCAAGTCTTTAAACGTTACCACAATACGGGTTGCTGATTTTCCCATATTAATCTGGTGATTTAAGTCAAGACCAAAAGGTAACGACAATTCATACAGTAATAGATATTGTGCGGCTAACTCTCGACTTTCCGGCAGCCGATACCAGGCGTCATCATCTCCGTGCATATTTTTATTAAGTCGTTTAAACATATCCGTCACAGTACTAACATGAACCACTTCCGGCAGCGATGTCAGCCAATCAGAAAACCGCTCTACTCGTTGTAAAAATTCAGGCTCACTAATACCACCAGAACTCCCTTGCTCGACAGAATATTCTATGCTGTAAACACCGGTTAAATTCTTGCCCGTAAAATCAGAGGCAATGCGAAAAGGCACATCATCACTAAAACTTTCAACAAACTTATCCTCCAACTGATTACGAGGAAGCATACTTATCAGGATAACGGCTGAAATACCGACAAAAATCAGCAAGAAGAGTTTTCTTTTAATCACCCAGTCAGCGAATCCCCCGAATATGGATACAGTAGCGGAAGATCGTTGCTTCACCTTTCCTGGCAATACCACCATTACCATTGGCAATACACTGAGCGATAACACCATCGCTGCCACCACCCCCAACGCCACCAGATTCCCCATCATTCGATAGGGAGGAACTTCACTAAAATTTAATGTTAGGAAACCAATAATCGTCGTTAATCCCGTAATAAAAATTGGATAGATATTAACAGTCAAACTTTCCAACATAGCCTCTTGTTTTGCCATACCTTCTCGCATATTGGCATAATAGGACACTAGGATATGAACACAATTAGCCACCGCAATCGTCAAAATAATAGTGGGAGCTGACACAGCAGGGGGGCTTAATGTCCAACCGAACCAACCTGCGATTCCTAACGTAACCGTCACAGAAAGGATAATAATCACCAAGGTAACCAGTACACCGGCAACCGTTCGAAGCAACAACATTAATAAAACAAGAATAATGAGATACATTATGGGCATCAATGTCGTTAAATCATTTTTTGCAGCTTCTGCAAATGCATTGTTCAGCATTGCCAAACCCGACAAATAAATATCAACGTCAGGGTTACGTAATTTAAGCTCTTCTACTTTATTCCGAATATAGGCAACAACTTCAGCTCCCTCTGACAAATGAGCACCCGGCAACTGGATCGTAATATTAATACCCGTCACATGCCCTGAAGGTGATATCAACTTATTAACTAAATCAGGCTCATGAAGTGCAATTTCTTTTATCTTTTTTAAATTCACCTCTACTAACTGAGATGATTCAGGGATCAGATCATCAACCACCAACTCATCACCACTCGCCACAGCATGTTGAAAATTGGTTATTGAATCCACTCGAAGAGAATATGGTGCCTGCCAAGCAATCTCTGTCAGTTCACTGACTAGCGCCAATGTTCTCGACGTAAATACATCACCATCCTTAGGCGCAAGTACAATCAATATGTTGTCAGACTGCGTATAGGTATCTTCAATACTCTCGTAGGCTAATAACTGAGGGTTGGCATCATCAAAGAATGCCTGATAATCCGTTGTAAACGCCATGTGTCGCATACCATAACTTAACAGCACTACCGTTACGATAATTAAGGTAAGTAGCGTGCCTTTACGCTGCAATATTAGTTGGGCAAGTGTTTCTGACATATTCTCCCCTGAGCCTCAATTCTTACTAATGATTAAATACTGATTTTCCGATCCTTTTGTTATATAAATAACACCAGATATCCGCAACCGGACAATTTGTCCTATAGATAGAACAATAAAAGTAAAGGGAAGGCATGCCTGATGTAAATGAGATGGTCATCTTTGCCCAAGTCGCTAAAGAAGGCAGCTTTACTCGTGCCGCAAAGCTACTGCAATTACAGAAATCCAATGTAAGCCGTAAAATAGCGTTATTGGAAAAACGGCTTGATATACGACTACTTGAAAGAACAACACGCTCCGTCACCTTAACCGACGCGGGTCAGATCTACTTTGAACATTGCTTGCGTGTATTAGAAGAAATAGAAGCCGCGAACCTTGCCGTCGCACAAATGCAAACCATTCCTACCGGCACCCTACGTATCAGTGCGCCAGTTGCTCTAGGGGTTTCAGTACTATCACTGTTAGTAACCGACTTTCTAAAACACCACAAAAAAATCAACATTGAACTTAACTTAAACGACTCCCCCGTCAACATGCTCGACGCCGGAATAGACCTCGCCTTTGGTGCAGGGCCAGTACCTGGAGCCAACTATGTATCCAAAGAGATTGGCTATGCACAGTGGGTGTTGTGCAGTAGCCCTGAGTATTTAACAAAAGCAGGCACACCGAAACAGCTTAACGATTTAACCCAACATAGTACCATTCTGTTTAGCGCACTAAATCGCCCTAATAGCTGGACGTTTATTGGCCCTGGTGGAAAAAAGGATGTCATTGTCACCAGCAGTTTAACCGTCAATGATTTAACTTCCGTACAACAAGCAACACTTGCCGGCCTCGGCATTGCCATTTTGCCAGCATTGTCGATTACAGAAGACATCAAAGCCAAACGCCTGGTACAGCTCTTACCTGAATGGCAATTAAAGTCTTATCCTTTTTATATGGTTTACCCCAGTAGTCGACACCTTTCTGCAAAGCTTCGGGCGTTTTTAGAGTTTATTATGGAACGGTGGTCGTCGAATCCGCCTTGGACGATGATTTTAGATGAAATATAAAAATCTAACCCAAAGTCTCACTTAGACCAAACACATTGCTTAATGCCTTAAAAAAGTGCGACTATGTTCGTTAACAACATAAAAGCGCGCCTACAATTTGAGCGTATCACACAACACTAAAAACAATAATTATGTCAAAGCATATTCTCATCACCGGTGGTACCGGTTTTATCGGGCAGCGCCTATGCCAATATTTTTTAAAGCAAGGCCACTTCGTCACCGTTTTCACTCGCTCTTCTGAAAAAGTCGAGAAGTTATGGAATGGTGATATCGCCGCAGTGGATAACTTAGATCAATTCGAGTTTATTGAACCCATTGATTGGGTCATCAATCTTGCGGGTGAACCTATTGCCGATAAACGTTGGACAGGTGCGCAAAAGCACCGCATTCAAGACAGCCGTATATTGTTCACCAAGAGGCTGGTGGACGCACTTTGCAAATTACCCAAAGCTCCCGAGCTGATGATCAGTGGCTCTGCTATTGGGTATTACGGACACTGCGACGATGAAGCCTGTGATGAATCATTCCCTGCTGGCGATGATTTTGCCGCACAACTCTGCCACGACTGGGAAAAGGCAGCCCAAGCCATCACAATCAAAGGTACCCGTCTCAGTTTTGTTCGAATTGGCTTAGTACTAGGAAAAAGAGGCGGTGCACTGAAAAAAATGGCCGCCACATTTAAAATAGGCCTTGGTGGAAAAATCGGCTCCGGTGAGCAGTGGATGTCATGGGTTCATATTGATGATTTATGTCGCTTAATACTCCATATCGCCAACACGCCTCAGTGCAAAGGGGTATTTAACGGTACATCGCCTAACCCCGTCACTAGCGGCGAATTCACACAATCGTTATCTAAATCGCTACGCCGTAAAACCTCGTTTGTTCCAAACATACCACTACCCAAGCTCATACTTGCAAAAGCCATGGGTGAATCCAGTGATTTACTGCTTAAAGGTCAAAAGGTTGTACCTCTACATGCCACCGCCAGTGGTTTTAAGTTTACCTACCTTTCCTTAGAACAGGCTCTGCAACAAATATATAGCCCATCATGATGCTGTCATAATAGTGTCACAATACTGCAATAGTATGCCGTCACTAGAGTGCTTTATATGAAACAACTACTTATCGTTGCACACACGCCCTCTCCCAACACGCTCGCACTGTGTGAGCAAATACGTCTGGGGGCGGAGAAGGCCGATACTGATACCGTTCACGTTTCATCGACTTCTGCTTTTGATACCACCCCTGAGGCTGTTATCAATGCAGATGCCATCATATTGTTTACTCCTGAAAATCTGGGTTATATGAGTGGAGCCCTTAAAGATTTTTTTGATCGTGTTTATTACCCATGCCTTGAGCTTACACAAGGGTTACCTTTTGCGACCTGCATCCGCGCAGGCCATGATGGGACAGGGACACAGCGGGCAATTGACACCATCACAACCGGGTTGCGTTGGAAAACGGCACAACCAACATTACTATGTAAAGGGGAATTCCATGATCAATTTCTTACTCAATGCCATGATTTAGGGGCATATATGGCAATTGCCCTCGACAACGGTATTCTCTGACCTAGTCAGATTCAAGCAAAGTTACATCAAACTGCAATATAACGGTTGAATCTCGATGCAATCCCTGGTCTGATGCGTCCACTTCAGTGGCACCTATTACTGGTATTAATTTGCCTCTGAATCTACATAACAATATTGTATGCACGCCACATAAACGTTACACAATAACGAACCACCGAGGAGACTCATATGAGCCCCCCTGAATCAACTAGCAATACCTCTAAACTACTCATGCGCTTCGGTATTGTTGGGCTATTTATCATAGGAATTATTGCCTTCACTTCACAGCAATTTGGCGGCATGGACAACAGTTTATTGCTTATTATTGCTGCCGTGATTGGTGGTTACATGGCACTTAACATCGGCGCCAATGATGTCGCTAATAACGTCGGCCCAGCAGTCGGCTCTTTTGCATTAAGCATGACTGCAGCCATCGTTATTGCAGCTATATTTGAAGCGGGAGGTGCGATTATCGCTGGCGGTGACGTTGTCAGCACTATCAAGAAGGGCATAATCGACCCCAGCAACCTGTCAGACCCAATGACATTTATATGCCTTATGATGGCCGCATTATTGGCTGGAGCAGCTTGGCTAAACCTAGCAACCTATCTTGGTGCACCGGTTTCAACTACACACTCCATAGTTGGCGGTGTATTAGGCGCAGGTGTAGCAGCAGGCGGCATGGATATCGCCAACTGGTCCAAAATGGGTGCTATTGCCGCAAGCTGGGTGATTTCACCGGTTCTTGGTGGTGTTATTGCCGCAACTTTCTTATTTATTATCAAACGCTTAGTGATACAACAAGACGACATGGTACGGGCAGCTAAACGTATCGTTCCATTACTCTTAGCCATTATGGCATGGGCTTTTACCACTTATTTGTGCCTAAAAGGCCTTAAAAAGATTTGGAAAATCGACTTCCAAACCGCTGCATTATTTGGCCTATGTGCAGCAACGATTACTGTATTTGTTACCGGCAAGCTCATCGAAAAAGCAGCGGAAAAACTACAGAATGACCGAGATGCCGTTGCAGACCTCTTCACTTATCCGTTAATATTTTCAGCTGCACTATTAAGTTTTGCCCATGGGGCCAATGATGTTGCGAACGCAATTGGGCCGTTAGCCGCGATCAATGATGCGATTGTTAACGTTGGTATATCAAAGAAAGCTGCAATACCGCTTTGGGTTATGATCATTGGCGCTGTTGGTATCGCTATCGGCCTTGCGTTATTTGGGCCAAAGCTAATCCGCGCGGTCGGCACTGAAATCACAGACCTCGACAAACCTCGTGCATTTTGTGTTGCTCTTGCTGCAGCCATTACGGTAATCATTGCCTCTCAGCTTGGCTTACCTGTTAGTTCCACACATATTGCTGTTGGTGGCATCTTTGGTGTTGGCTTCTTGAGGGAATACCTCAAACGCTCTTACTTGGCAGAGATGCATTCCATCGCAGACCAATTAACCGGTACCGACAAAGAGAAAGTTGATCACATTCTTAACAATTACACCAAAGTATCGGTAGATGAAATCAACAAGGTTTTCCGTGTAGTTAAGCAAGATCGCAAGCAACTTGAGATGAAAAAGAAAGATGTGAAGCGCCTAAAGAAAGGCTACAAAGAAGAGCTCGTTAAGCGCTCTGCATTGTACAAAATTGCCGCGGCCTGGATCATAACAGTGCCCGCATCAGCAACCCTAGCAGCAATATTGTTCTACACCGTTCGTGGTGTAATGATTAACTAATCCAAAAGCTAGAACACCACTCCCCTCATTTACGGCAAATGAGGGGAGTATTTAAATACAGATAGCCACCTTCGAGCTGTTTTGTTTACCTTCGCAGGCAGCCTGTACCCTAAATCCATAAAAAACACTTATTTTTTGTTTCCTACCCCCTCTGCTAGGGACATTGACCCTACTTCTACCTTACAATTCGCGTTAGCTATCTACCATTAGCCCAAACGACTTAAT
>CAJXZM010000170.1 GCA_913063125.1 uncultured Gammaproteobacteria bacterium
GCCGTTACCAAAACATCGTCTTCTATACGAATACCAATTCCACGCCACTTCTCATCAACACTTTTATCATCCGGCGAAACATAAATACCCGGTTCAATGGTCAGCACCATGCCCTCTTCTAACACACGCCATTCACCTCCCACTTTATAATCACCTACATCATGGACATCCATACCTAACCAATGACCAGCACGGTGCATATAAAACTGTTTGTAAGCCTCGGTTTCGATGAGTTCATCAAGCTTGCCCGTTAGCAATCCTAACTTTACCAATCCTTGCGTAATGACTTTTACCGTGGCTTCATGAGGGTCGTTCCAATGATTACCTGGTTTTACAGTCTTAATCGCTGCCAACTGCGATTTTAAGACTAAATCGTACAACGCCCGCTGAGGCTCTGAAAATTTCCCATTCACGGGAAACGTGCGAGTAATATCCGCTGCATAATACTGATACTCTGCTCCCGCATCAATTAATACTAAATCGCCATCGTTGAGTTCTGCATTGTTTTCTATGTAATGCAAAATACAACCATTCGCGCCCCCCCCAACAATGGACGTATAAGCAACGGAACGGCTACCACGTCGCGTAAATTCGTGTAGAAACTCTGCCTCTAATTGATACTCCATCAACCCAGGTTCACACAACTCCATTGCCCGGATATGTGCAGCCACTGACATGTCCGCGGCGGTTTGCATTATTTTTATTTCACCTTTGCTTTTGTACAATCGCATGTCATGTAATAGATGATCAAGATCTATAAACTCACCTGGGGGCTGTGCTCCTGTACGAACTTTCGATCGAATAGTGTTTACCCAACTCATTACTTGACGATCAAATTTCGGCTTGCTGCCCATCGCATAATATACACGCTCACGACCTTCAATTAACCCCGGTAAAATGTCATCTAAATCACCAAAGGGAAATCCGTCATCTGCGCCAAAATCTTTTACAACACCTTCTGGACCTGATCGGTAACCGTTCCATATTTCCATTTCACGATCACGATCCCGACAAAATAAAACGTATTCACCATGCTCTCGACCTGGGGCCAATACCAATACAGCTTCCGGCTCTTCAAATCCTGACAAATAGTAAAAATCAGAATCTTGACGATAAGCATAATCACAATCGCGATTACGTACTTTCATTGATGCTGCCGGAACAATAGCAATACTGTTTGGCTCCATCATGTCCATTAATTGTTGTCGACGCGCGGCAAACTCTTTTTTAGTTAACGTCGGTGTTGGATACGGTTTCGTCACAGAGAATCATCCATATAATTTATGTTGTAGACACTGGTCCTAGGTACTCGCGTACCTAGGTAAATGTTAAAAACGGCGGCCGGATAAATACTTTTCATCAATGTAAGGTTTGATCACCACGACGATCTGCCTCTGACTCAGATGCAGCCGATTCAGCCATATCATACTGACCGACAAATTCACTATAGATGAGGATAGATGCCATTCGAATATACTCAACCACTTCAAAGTAATCTTTTTCTTGCTCTTCCAATACTCCGGCATCTTCTTCTGAATCAAGTTCCGACTCAACCTGGCTAATAGACACTAGATCACGAAACGTATTTCGAATATCCTTAGAGAAGTCCTTTTCGTTACGCTCCCCTGTGCTGCCAAACCCGGCCAAAAAACCCGAGCACCAGCTACCAATACCTTCTAAACGCTCACTCAAAGGCTCATCATCATCGAGCAATAATATTTGAAAGCTAAATTCAGGGTCTTTTAGATCTTCTAACGTCCATTGACGCAGTGCATAAAACCACTCACGGGTGTCATCCCAAGGATCACGCTTCACACCAACATCAGGTAAATATTGCTTTAACCAACTCAGCCCCTCTAAGCGGTTTCCACCACACAACTGGCCAACCAATATCCCGTGGGATTCCTCTGTGCTTGATGCTGCGTCCATTTTTTTCAATTCTGCTTGCAGCTCATAGTAATCAAGCACCTGTTCTTTCACTAAATCTTCACTCACACCACGCACCTACTCTTTTGATCAATAAAAGGCATATTCCCTGCCTAGGGGTTATCGGCTTAAGGATAGTGTTCACACTCATTTTCACACCCTAGCGGATTTTCTGAGATTGTATCATGACAACAATCGATAAACTGCTTCACGATTTGCTACTCTTTCCAGATGCAGCCCTTCTCAGTTCATAGTCGCTAGGTTACCATGGCAACTCGCATTGAAAACCCCCTCACAACAGCAATAACGAAGTGGGAATATGAGCCTAAAAACACGATTAAACGCCATAGAATCTCAAGTAGATGAGTTAGTGGCGCTATGCAATGAATACAAACGCCACAACACAAGCCTGCGAACCCGAGAAAGCCAGCTCAATGAAGAGCGATCCAACCTGTTACGGAAAAACGATATGGCCAGAACCAAAGTAGAAGGCATGATTACCCGCCTCAAAGCCTTGGAGGAAGACTCATGAGCAAGGAACAAAAAGCCGTCAACATCAAGATCCTTGACAAAGAGTATGGCGTATCTTGCACACCCGATGAAGAGCAAGAGTTACTTAGTTCCGCGAGTATGGTAGACCGCAAAATGCGAGAAATCCGCCAATCTGGCACGATTGTAGGGATGGATCGAATTGCCGTAATGGCGGCATTAAATATCGCCCACGAGCTCATCAAAACACAAAATGAACTGGCACAGCATACCGATGGCACAGAAAAACAGCTTGAAAGAATTCAGGAAAAAATCGAATTCGCATTAGCTCAAGCACGCCAAATGGAACTATAATCTCTTGATTTTATAAGCTTTATTGACTGTACAGGAAGATATTTTTATTTTTACCCTAGCAATTCAACATACCTATAGAGCAATCAGATAATAATTATGTATACTGTAATTGCTCCCTGGGTAGCTGGTGATTCTGCTACGTCCCTGAGCCGATGTATTACCTTTGGAGGCAACGCGTTCTGCTGGCGTGCATGTCCGCTCGACGGAAAGCCCGATGCTTTACTGATGCCACCACCTTGAACCTCTGGGTTCAAGGACCAAGCTGATAGCGACTACTCGGGGAGCTCTTATTTGCCTTCTTCAAAATCATCACTACGGCAATCTTTACGCCTTGCCCGTACCCAACTTACTCACCCGGAACAACTTACCGCATCCATCGGACTATGCCGGCAGCTTTTATTACACCCACGCTTTATCAATAGCCGAAAACTCGCTGTTTACATATCTAATGATGGAGAGATAAATCTTCAACCATTAATTCACCTTGCCTGGTCCCTGCGCAAAGATGTTTACTTGCCGGTATTACACCCTTTCCGACAAGGTGAGCTGGTCTTTATGCTCTATAAACCCGGACAAACCTTAGCCAAAAACCGCTTTGGCATACCTGAACCCCTCTCTCCCCATGATACAAGAGCTCCCTCATGGATGATGGACTTAGTCCTAACACCGCTAGTTGGTTTCGACGAACAAGGGAACAGGATGGGAATGGGCGGCGGGTTTTACGATCGCACTTTTGCCTTCATTAAAGGTAATACACGTCCACGCAAACCTTATCTCATGGGTACTGCACATGAGTGCCAAAAAACAGAGGAGTTAGTATTAGAATCTTGGGATATCACTATGAACGGAATAGTGACAGGCAGTCATACCTACGACAACTAACCCGCGCAGGCTAAAGAAAAAAATCATTCAATCTTAGCGAATTGAAAACTGACTCGCTACCATTTCAGGGTCTGGCTGATCAAGTGTATAACCACTCACCACAACACTCATTCCTACAATAAACATCAGTACTACTAATAAATCAGGCTTCTTTCTCATCTTAACATCTCACAGTTGCGTTACCCATCTACAAGCTCAATGAGCTTAATTGCCAATTCGACAATTTAATAGCAGCCTTCCTAGCAACAAAGTAACAGTGCGCACGTATTTGTATACTTCCTTTACATGTCTTATTTTTATAACACTTTAATGTGAACCTAGCATATCTCAATTCTATATAGCATTCTGCGAACCAGGTCAAATGATTACTTATCAATCTATAAGGGCAAGTAAATAATCACAACTCTTCACTTTCGCACAAAGGTGTTCACACTCATATCGTGTTTATGCTGATTGAACCATAAATCTCGATGCTCTACTAAACAGTGTAGTGCAAGAACCCATCTATGCTAGCCAGTATGTGAGTGGTAGCTCACATTTCGTACATTAAAATGACTAATTGACTATTTTTCTCATTAAATCAAGTCAGTAGCTGCATCGCTTAAAGCGTGCTCGCAAATTAACACGCTAAATAATAAAAAGAAAGTGAAACGAACCGTTACATAATAAGCAGACAAGACATAGATTCCTCTAAATGGGAATCTATGTTGTTGTCATACACAAACCTCGCTATAGTAAGCAAAGTTAAAGCAGAATAACGAATACTGATATTTCCCTTAAGGCAATGTTACGACTTTCAGGATGCCCCTAACATGAACAACCCCAGCCCTCTCTTCATCGCGGGACCTAAACCCCAAGGCCTCTCCATTAAACGTGATAAAGCCGGTATTCCTCATATTCAAGCCAATAATATTAAAGGTATAAACTGGGGAATGGGATATTGTCACGCCATTGATCGGGGCACCCAGTTATTGATGATGCGTATTTTAGGTCAGGGTCGGCTTAGTGAATTACTATCCGATAACGATGAATCTGTGGCTATCGATACTTTTTTCCGTAGTGCCAATTGGGGTAGCCATATCGATGAACAAATTGCCTTACTTGATAGCGCCACATTGGAAGCCTGCCAAGCATACTGTGATGGTGTCAACGCGGGGCTTCAAGCCAAACGCGCATGGGTATTACGTTTTCTTGGTTACAGCCCCGAACCTTGGACCATCCAGAGCTCAATTCTCATTTTGCGCATGGCAGGCTATCTCACCCTTGCGCAATCACAAGGAGAAGTGGAGCGCTTATTTGTGGAAATGGTTCAAGCGGGTGTCGATACAGAAAAACTAGAATCATTGTTTCCTGGCAGCACAGAAAAGCTCAACAGAGAACAAATCGAAAGTGTAAGCCTGGGTGAGCGTATTGTACCTAAGAACGTTTTATGGAAATCAGCGATACCTCGTATGATGGCATCGAACAATTGGGTTATCGCTGGCGATAAAACCGCATCCAAATCCCCCATTATGGCAAACGATCCTCACTTAGAAGTAAACCGTCTTCCAAACGTATGGTACGAACAATCAATACAGTGGCAAGACCGCCAAATCATGGGCATGGGTATGCCCGGTGTTCCAGGTATTATTATTGGCCGCAGCCAAAAAATTTCCTGGGGTGCGACCTACACCTTTATGGATACCGTTGATAGCTGGATTGAAAACTGCCACGATGGGTGTTACGAACGCGAACATCAGTGGCACCCATTCACCGCTCGAGGAGAAACCATCAAACGGAAAAAACATGCAGATGTTGAGGTTACCTTTTATGAAAACCAACATGGCGTATTAGACGGCAACCCTAACCAAGCAGGTAAATATCTTGCAACACGCTGGTCCCCTGCTCAATCCGGCGCGCAGACGTTAAAGGCAAGCATGCAGTTAATTAACGCTGACACCGCTGAACAAGCCATGAAACATCTTGGCGATATAGAATCTGCCTGGAACTGGGTTATCGCTGATACTGAAGGCAACATTGCTTATCAGATGTCAGGTTTGATGCCCATTAGGCACCCGCAATGGAATGGCTTTAGCCCTGCTCCTGGCTGGGACCCCGCGTATGACTGGCAAGGCTTTGTTGATCCTAATGATCTACCTCGTAGCCTTAATCCGAAAGAAGGCTACTTGGTTACCGCAAATCAAGATTTGAACCACCTTGGCAAAACAGACCCCATCAATATGCCCATGGGGGACTATCGCGCAAAACGCATTGAGTCCGTTTTAGCCGCGAGCAACAATCATACTGTGGAAAGCACTAAAGCATTACAGTTTGATGTTTATTCACAGCAAGCAGATTTATTTTTAGATATTTTATTACCCCTACTTAAACAAGAGGCTAACTCTAAAGCAAAAAACATTTTAGAAAATTGGGACCGACAATATAACCTTGAATCCATTGGGGCTCCTTTGTTTGAGATGTTTTACGCGGCATTACGCAAAGAAACATTCGGCAATGAACTGCTGGGCTCTGAGATTGTTAATCATCTAACCGAAAAAACTGGCATCTTTATTGATTTTTACCAAAATTTTGACCGAGCGATGCTTAATGAAAACTCTGGTTGGTTTGCCAATAAAGATAACCCTCGCACACGAGACCAAACGTATTTAAAAGCGTTTGTGGTAGCTCAAAAAATATTTGAAAAACAAGCCAAACCAATGCAATGGCAAGAACAAAACAAAGTCTCCTTTGTAAATCAAATATTCCAAGGCAAGTTACCCGCAATCTTCGGTTTTGATACTCGCCCAATCCCTTTAAGGGGTGGTAGAGCGACACCGCATCAGGGGCAGATTTATCAAAGTAATGGAAGAAGCACCAGCTTTGCTCCTTCTGTTCGTCTTATTGCTGATATGAGTGAAAATACGCTGCATACGTGTTTAGCAGGTGGCCCATCGGACAGCCGATTTTCTAAATGGTATAAATCAGGCGTAAAAGATTGGATTTTGGGGAATTATAAGACGTTAAGTTTGAATCCTGAAATTAGCAAAAAGCAAACCCAAAGGGGAAACTCTACCTCTTCATAAACGAACACCACCCACTTCGTAAGGTTACTTCAAAAACAATTGATACGCAGGGTTATTACTTTCATCCCAATACCGATAACCGAGATCAGAAAAATACTCTTCTACCGTATTTTGTTCCCCTTCTGGAACTTGCATTCCTACTAATACTCTTCCAAACGCTGCACCGTGATTTCGATAATGAAACAAACTGATATTCCAACGGGAACCTAAGGTCTGGAGAAATGCCAACAATGCCCCTGGGCGCTCTGGAAATTCAAAACGAAATACCAACTCCAACTCTTTCTCTACGGTAGCTTCTTCGCCCCTTACCTTCCTCGATGGACCATGGCCACCCACCAAATGACGGATATGTAACTTCGCCATTTCATTGTCAGAAAGGTTTACTGCCGAATAACCTTTTTCACTCAATTCTGTCTGCAATATATCAACTTCTACAGATGACTTCGTTTGTACCCCCACAAAAACATGAGCTTGCTCACCGCCAGCATAACGATAATTAAACTCCGTGATACTACGTTTACCTAGGGTTTTACAGAATGCCTTGAAGCTTCCTGTTTCTTCCGGAATTGTCACGGCGAAGATAGCTTCTCTTTTCTCACCAAGCTCACTGCGCTCTGCAATATGACGAAGGCGATCAAAATTCACATTCGCGCCGCTAGTAATGGCCAACAACGTTTGATCCAGCACACCGTGATTTTTGACATATTTCTTTAAACCAGCAACCGACAATGCGCCCGCTGGTTCAGTGATACAGCGCGCATCATCAAATACATCTTTAATCGCAGCACAAATTTCATCGGTGGTTACCGTGATAACCTCATCAACACATTCACGCGCCAAGCGGAAAGTTTCTTTACCAATTTGCTTAACCGCAACACCATCGGCAAACAACCCCACCTCGGGTAGAATCACACGTTTACCAGCATCCATTGCGGCCTTAAAGCAGGCGGAGTCTTCCGACTCTACGGCGATAATTTTAATATCCGGGCGTAGGTATTTAATATAACAGGAAACCCCAGCGATCAACCCACCCCCACCCACAGGAATAAAGACAGCATCCAAAGGGCCACTAATTTGGCGTAAAATCTCCATCCCCACGGTACCTTGCCCTGCAATAACATCCAAATCATCATAAGGATGTACAAAACAATACCCGTGCTGAGCCATCAACACTTGAGCGTGAGCATAGGCATCGTCAAAGCTATCGCCGTGTAATACCACAATACCACCCAATGCGGCGACGGAAGATACCTTGATCTCCGGTGTTGTGGTTGGCATCACAATGGTTGCTTTAATCCCTAACTGTGCCGCCGCTAGCGCTACTCCCTGGGCATGGTTACCCGCAGACGCTGCGATAACACCTCTCGCCTGATCTTCACTGGAAAGGTTCACAATTTTGTTATACGCCCCTCTCACCTTAAAGGAATATACGGGCTGTAAGTCTTCACGTTTAAACAGAACCTGATTGTTCAACCGTTTGGTCAAAAAGCGTGCTGCATCAATCGGTGTTTCATGAGCTACGTCATAAACACGGGCTTGAAGGATCTTTTTGATGATTTTTAGAGGCATAGAGTTTGGGATCCTAATACAACACAATTATTAAAGGTCATTGAATAACATTAGAATATATCCTTTGGCTCGATAGTAGTAGAAAAAATAGCGGTTTACCCGCAAATTGAAGGGCTTATAATAGGCGATTCCCCTATCAATTCGCCAGTTGAGACAGTCATGACACAAGATGAGCTAAAAAAAGCCGTTGCTAAAGCCGCTATAGAATACGTTGTTGAAGATGCCATTGTAGGTGTCGGTACCGGCTCTACCGCTAACTATTTTATTGATTACTTAGCTGAAATTAAGGGCAAAATTGAAGGTGCCGTTGCGAGTTCAGAAGCCAGCAAGCAGCGTTTAGAAGCCCATGGCATCCCTGTTTATGATCTCAACGCTGTTGACGACATTCCGGTATATGTCGATGGTGCTGATGAAGCCGATCACAACCTGTGCTTGGTCAAGGGCGGCGGCGGGGCATTAACCCGCGAAAAAATAGTCGCAGCTGTATCTGGAAAATTTATTTGTATCGCCGATGGCTCAAAAAAAGTGGCTATTTTGGGCAACTTTCCATTACCAATTGAAGTCATACCCATGGCTCGTAGCTTTGTTGCTCGGGAGCTTGTTAAGCTTGGTGGAGACCCGGTCTACCGGGAAGGTTTTGTAACAGACAACGGCAATATTATCTTGGATGTTCACAATATGCAGATTGATGAGCCCATTGCGATGGAAAGCAAAATTAATAACATCACAGGTGTTGTCACTAATGGCTTATTTGCCCGCAGAGGTGCCGACGTGTTACTACTTGCCACGGAAAATGGCGTTGAAACCATTACAAAGTAATGCCAAGAAACAACAGACTACCTTCCTCAGATAACGGTAAAAACAACAACATTAACTGACACTAATATCTGCAATAACCCCCTCCTAATGAGTAATCACGAGGAGCGGGTTATTGCTACCAATTTTGAATCAAGCGATCACTGGTACACCATGATCTTTATCTGCTGTTAGAATTTCAAATGCAGCACGATGCTTAGTTTCGAATACACGCTCAGGCTTTCCTTTCTCCTGCACAACCAATCGACAACTTGCAATTTTACTGTTCAAGCAAGTATTCGAGTCTCCGGGAGGGTTATAATAATTCAGCCCCACAAAATTCTCTTTTGGGCCATAAATACTGCCTTGTACACGAACATTGTCATTTCGTGTATCAAAATTCCAATGAAAGTATCGATAGCTTGCTTTTGCCCTTACTGCTTGCCATATGCTATTAATCGCCACTTCTTTTTGATCATAACGTAATACCAATGTAGTGATCCAAGGCGTTCTCACCGGACCTACTTTAATTCTCGCAGTCCCACACTCTAAAAACGCATCGGGGTCATTATCAAAACCCGCTACCTGTCCCCAGGCATATTGGTCAGTATGTTTGCTTCCCCAGTTATGATTTTCTGACCCCACCCAACGATCAACCGAGTACACGTCTCCATTTACCGTCAATGTTCCCACAAAAGATACCATTGGGTTAGCCACCAACGCTTTGGCTTTAGGTAACGCTGTCTCGTATAAGTTATCTGGCAGCAATTTAAGGGGTTGCTGTCCACCACCATATGCCAAATCCCATGCTATCGTATTTTCACCGCTTGACGCCGCCCCCTTGAGCACGCCGGGTTTTAGAATTGCACTATCAGCAATACTGACATCCAAACCATTTGCAGAAAAATAACATTGCTCAAAAGGAACCTCTTCTTTAGCTGCGACTACACTCCCCTTCTCCTGATCAAACACCATCGCCCACAATTCACCGAGGTTTTTCTCATCATTACTCTGACTCCCTGCTTTTGGTGAAAAAATGGTATATCGAAACCAAAAAGCTATCGGTTTAGTCGGATGGTTTGCCCGCAAAAAATAACTTTCATAATGCCCAGATTTAGAACCCTCAACAAAACGAACGCCATTAAGCGCCTGACGCTGAGGAAGGTGGATATCTTTTTCCACCGACATATTTACACCCATAACCTTGTACTCTTGATGTGAATATTTAGTGATTATTGTCTAACACGCTTGGTAGGGTAAAAATGCACTTTCTTCTGAGCTAAAGCCAACTGCCTTAAACGGAAACTCTATCAAAGAATCTCGATAAGCCACCTCAGCATTACCTATAACATCACCTTTTTGATATACCGTTAACGGACAGGTTGTCATAGATCTTACTAAATCAAATATTGAATAGGTTTTTTCACCGGCAATTCGTAACAACCCTAGCTCTGGGTGATTAAAATCCAAATCATAACGCGGTCCTGTTGGCTTAAGCGATAACTCTCCTTCCACCAGCGCCTCATAACCACGATCTTCTAATCGTGCAATACCCTTAAACGGTTGCGGCCCAAATGGATTGATTTTATTAGCAAAGAATACGGTAATGGTGAAAGAGAATTTCTCTGATTTGCCATCAGGTCCCGCTTGAATCCAGCCACTCATTGTTTCATTTAACGTTACACTACTTGTCATATTAACCACCTCACGTTTTCACGCCATTAACTATAATTAAGTTTCTTCTCTGCTATTTGGCTAGCCGCTTTTGTTGCCATTGCCATTATTGTCACTTGAGGGTTCGCCCCCAAAGAACTTGGTACAGCACTACCGTCCATAACATACAGCCCATCAACACCAAACACCTGATGGTTTTTATCACAAACACCCTGGGTTTTATTTTTTGCAATTCTTGCAGTACCTAAAGGGTGGTATGCCGTCACTGCAAAATCTTTAGGTTTTAATTTTCTAGCAAATAGCGTGTCTAACTCTTCACGATTAGACACGCTAGGCAGCCCTGACATGCTAGCAAGCGTTACCTTATCAGCCCCCGCCTCTAGGTGCATAAGCGCCAACATGTGTGCCGCTTTTTTAAACAATTCAAAGTCAGTTTTATTCAAATTGTACGTTAGCAGCGGAATATCCGGGTGTACACCCCTTCTAACCTTGCCTCTTGACGTGTCTTTAATCATAAATCCAAAATACGCCGTTTGCTGGTAATTTTCTGCAAACTCAACAAACGCATTCCCCACAAATGGAGACATCAACCCATGAGCGATAAATGGTGGTGTTCCTCCCTCAAACATTACACCCATTTCAGCCCAATCAGCAACTCCGTAACCTTGTGGTATGGTGGCTGTATTTTTAAAGTTTCTATTCGCGTAATGTCCTAACACCGCGCCTGCGGGGTGAATTGATAAATTTTGGCCTAACCATTTATTGCTAATACCATTTTTTGCCAATAATTGAGGCGTAAAAAAGGTACCTGCTGCAACTATCACGGTGTCAGCATTGACTCGTAAGTGACGCCTAACCCCATCCTCACCGATACCCGTTGCAGTTACACCGTTGATAACACGTGTGCTTTTCACATTGCTTGCATCATTACCTACATAGTGAAACTCTTCTGCTTTCATACCGGTAAATAGAAAAGCCCCTGCATCAAGTGCTCGAGGGATATAAGATACATTGGTAGACTGCTTGGCATCCGTTGGACAGCCAAATTGACACAAACCCTGACCGTCACAGCCTTTTGCATTTCTCATCAACGCATGAGAATGTGTAAAACCAACCGCATCAGCACCTTTCTTAACAACCTCCGCAATCTCACCAACAAATTTTATCTCCGCTCGCTCGACGTTAATCATCGCCTCTACAGATTCAAAATAGGGGGCCATAATTTCTGAGGTAAACTCTTCCAACCCTTCACTTGCCCACGCCTTTAATACCGAATCTGGCGTACGCATACAGGTGCCCGAATTGATGGTTGTTGTACCGCCAACACTACGCCCTACAGGAACTGGTATCGCCACGTTCCCTAGTGTAACCGTGCCACCCCAGCCTCGGTATAGTTTGGGAATAACCTCCGTTAACTTGCCATTAAAATCCTTTCGACCGTGATACTGGCCCTCTTCCAAGATCACTACTGCTAAACCACGACTAGCCAACTCATACGCTGCCGCACCTCCACCAGCACCGGTACCAATAACAACCACATCGGCATCAAACGTTTGCGCAGATTCTAAGTCATCAACGTTACTTACTTGTGCTTGCCAGCGATACTGCTCAACCTCTGAAGGTACCTCTAATCCATTATGGGTTCCTACACGTTTTAGATTTTGTTCATCTAATAGATAAGCCGCCCGAAAAGGCGTTTCAAGCGCTCGTAACAGTTTTCCAGTGATAAGCGAGTTAGCATTTTTGGCAAGAAAGGTTTGGCGTTGCTCAAGTGACGCTGTCGCAAAAACCTTACCGGTAGACATAAAAAAACGCGCATTTAGCCAGGTTAGCAAACCTGTGAGCCCTTGGGACAACCCAGGAATTGAATCAAAATACTGGTCAACACTACTAGCAACGCTGGAGGCCTCAGCTTTATCCAGGCGCTTCCCTTGAGGGAACAAGGCTTCAATAAGGGCCATGGCTGTTAGGTTTTGCTCAATTCCCATGCAAATACTCCTGCCAGTGTGATTGAGGGGCTGTATTAAGAAGAACAGTATAGTTCAGGACCAGACTACGGTGAGTGAGTCTCATTATCCGCATAAACAAGTAAAAGTCTTGACTGAAAGAACACAAAAATAAGGCAGATAAGGACAAATTTCTGAGCGTAAGGCATGTGTGCTTTCCTTCTATCTAATGCTAACTAAGAATACGGACTAATAACCTAACTGCACTGTCGACAAAACTTACACAAATCAACGGTCATTTATACGTATCGTCGTAAGCTATTGAATAAAAAAAGGAAAAGGAAGTGGCATCATTATTGCTCAATGTGAACATATTTTAACCAGAATGGAATGTAGTATGAAAAACATATTTCTGATGAAAGTTCTTTGGGGAGCTGTAATCATGAGCAGCCTTGCTGCCAATACATATGCAGGGGTTATCACGCACACCGATAGTTTCTCGTTTGGATCTACTACAATTTTCGACCAAGAGTATTCCAACAACAATAACGCTATCACCACTCAAACAAACACTACAAGCCTCAACATCGCTGGCTTCGATAGCAACCTAGGTATATTAACTGGTGTCGAAATATCTTTCGATACCAACTGGTTATTAAGCGGGAAAATTGAAGGCTGGGACACTCGCAATTCAAGGTGGCACCCAGAGTATGTTAAGGGTGCAGGCATCGCTACATCAAAGATGCAAGTCACGTTAACTAACCCAGCAAGCAGCACTGAAGACAAAATCAGTGCGACAACTAGTTCATGCCACAAATGGGGTAAAAAGAGTGCTTATTGTACTAAGTCCGAAAGCACTTCTGGCAGTTTTAATGACACACTAGACTTGTCCACAATAGCCTTAAGCAACTTCTTAGATACAATGCTAATTTTAGAGTTCGAGAAAAAGCTAACCGCTGAAGTAACCAAATGCGAAACATGGTTTTCAAACGATGATAAATGCCGGATGACCAACTACAACAATAA
>CAJXZM010000171.1 GCA_913063125.1 uncultured Gammaproteobacteria bacterium
ACCAAGTCATGCTTACCGCTATCATAAAGAAATTTGGATGCACTGCTGACCAAGCAAATAACGGTGAAGAAGCCGTTCGAATGGCAAAAGAGATACGTTACAACTGCATATTAATGGATTGTCAGATGCCAATCCTTGATGGTTTCGAAGCAACTAAGAGCATTCGCTCAAATGGTTGCAAGAATAAAAATACACCTATCATCGCTGTAACAGCTAACGCAATGAGCGGCGACAGAGAAAGGTGCATAAGGGCGGGTATGAATGACTATATTCGAAAGCCTATCAAAAAAGATATTGTTTTCGAACACATGAATAACTGGTTATCAAAAGATATAGAAAACGAGAAAAACACTGCCTTATAAAGACTCTTACGTGATGCTGTTATACAAAAAATATTCCCAGATGAGGATGCTGAGTTTCCATTGATTTGCATTTTGCACTGCAAATTTAGAAACCATTTAGTAGCAATATTGTAGAAACCACAGAAACAACCCTAACTCACTGAAAAATAGTGACAATTCAATACTGGCATAATGACTGCACTAACACCTTCAAGCGATAAAAATCACGTTAAATTAGCTTGCAAGGAATTCATATGCTACCCCAGCTCAAACCACTAATTAAATATAGCTGCCTATCTGCCTCTCTTTTTATCACGACAGTTTCCGCACAACCCTTTGGGCATTGCCCCACAAAAGCATACATAATCCAAACACCAGGATCTGTGCCTATTACCTACGGTGTTGACCTAGCCTTAGGTAGCTACTCAGTTTTATCACCTGACATGGGGACAACGAAGGTAAATGGCGTAGGCTTTAGCTTTCACGATAATTACATGTATGGGTGGGACTATGGCGCACAAACATTAGCCCAAATTGGTAGCGATTATCAAACAGTTCCACTTAATGTATCAGGGCTTATCGGAAAACCTTTTTACGTAGGAGACGTATCTATATTGGATAACGCCTGGTATGGATACCGACCTAACAAAGGACTATATAGAATTGATTTAACTGACCCAACGGCAGCATTGGTTATGACTCAAATTGCTACAAGTAGTGAAATGGGGAATCCGAAAATTACAGACTTTGCCTTTCACCCAGCCGACGGCCTTATTTATACTGTCGATAACAATGGGTATTTAATGAGTATTTCTCCAGATACTGGTGAGATAACAGGGCTCACTCAAGTACTTAGTGAAAATGAACTAGGGTTCAACTTCACCTTCGGAGCACAGTATTTTGATGTGAGAGGCCAGCTATATATTAGTAACAATGGCAACGGGAACATTTACCGGGTGGCATTAGATGGTGCAAATTCCCACGCAGTATTTTTTTCTTATGGCCCCTCCAGCAACTCTAATGACGGGGCTCGATGTGCATTCGCGCAAATAGAAATCAGTGATTCTATCGATTTTGGTGATGCTCCAGACAGTTATGGGTCAACAATTAGTTCATCAGGTGCGCGCCACGGTATAACAAATTTACGCTTAGGTAGCGTCATTGATGCGGAAAAAGATGCCTATGTACACCCTCTGAGTGACGACCTAAGTGATTCCAGCGATGATGATGACGGTGTTAACTTTCCAACAGGTTTTGAAATAGGGGAATATTCCATTATCAGCGTTAATGTAACAGGTGAAAACGGTTTCCTTAACGCCTGGGCTGATTGGGACCTAGACGGTGAATTTGACGCAGATGAAAGAATTGCTGACCAACTTGCCATAGAAAATGGCTCGACCAATCTAATTATTAGCGTACCGTCGTGGGCAACCCCTGGGGATACATGGATGCGATTTAGGATAAGTACGTTTGAGAATATTGGTCCTACCGGTGGAGTCAGTGATGGTGAAGTTGAAGATTACCCCATCACCGTCACCGAGAACGGTGTTTCCATGATCTACTACCCTGGTGCAAACTCATATACAACGTTTGCCTACGAAGACAGCTACCCTAACCTGGGTGACTTCGACATGAACGATGTCTTAATGAACGTGCGTATTACCGAGTATGTAAAAAATGGTAACGTTATACGCATGAAAATTGAAGGCAAGCTCGCAGCATTAGGCGCTAGTCTCAGTAACGGTTTTGCATTTCAACTACCCGGCGTTCCGAGCAGCTCGATTAAAGGAGACTCTATAGCGCTAACCATTAACAATACCAAAGCAACCCATACAGTATTAGAAGACGGTCAAACAAATGCCGTATTAATAGTAAGCAATGACTTATGGAGTATCACTCAAGCAGGTGAATGGAACTGTGTTTTTTTCCGAACCGAAGAAGGTTGTGGCACATCACACAGACCCGCCTGGAAAATGATCGTCCCCTTTTCTACCCCTGTTTCGACAGGCAGTATGGCAGCGCTCCCCTATGACCCATTCATTTTTGCAAAACCACATGCCTATCACGGCGGAACTGTCGATATGATTACCGGCATGCATCCTGGCAGAAAATATGAAGTCCATCTAAAAAACAAAGCACCTACAGACACGTTTAGCACAGCAATTTTTGGCGCTGCCGATGACGCTTCTGATCTTGGTCTTTCTTATTTTTTCCAAAACATTAGCGGGCTACCTTGGGCATTGGAAATCCCCAATGACTGGAAACACCCAAAAGAGTATTCCAGTATATTACAAGCCTACCCACAGTTTGGAGGGTTCGCATCGGATAGCAGTGGCGCGACAAACCCTAACTGGTATTTAGAAGAAAATGCCAACCCTGACTATTTGTTTAAAGATTAAGGAATTAAGCATGAAAATAACATTACCAACAGCCAAGACAGCTTTACTCATCGCTGCAATCATTTTCCTTAGCGCATGCGGTCCTGAAACGGATGACGAAGACGAAGACGATGCTACTCCTGTGAGCATCCCCAGTCCAAATAGCACTCCCAGCACTCCTAGCCCAAACAGCACTCCTAGCCCCGATACGCCTGAACCAGAAATAAACAGTTTACCCATTACCCCCAATAACAATTTGGAATCAACATATGAATTAACCATTGATGCATCGACGTTAATCCCGGAGGGAGAGCGGGCCTACCTATCCGTGTGTGATGTAGATATCACCACAACAAACATTCTATCTATGAATTACGATAATTGCCTATTACGATCTCCTGTTAACGAAAATACAGATACGTTTTCGCTCTCGCTCCCCAACCACATCAATAAATTAGTCGCAGTTGTATGGTTTTATGACTTAACAAAAGAACCATTAATTATTCAATGGGATAAATCACTAGCAGAAGATATGGTATGGGAATTACAGTAACTTCATACGCATTAGCAAGTTAACCAATCCACCTATTTGCCAGCGCATCAGTAATGGCAAATAGGTGCATTCCAGGTTTTATTTCCCAATATAAGATTTCAGATACTCAACAGAATAATCCCATAATTTATCTGCAAGCTCTTTATTGCTACCGTAATATGAGGTTTTCTCCTCTTTATTATCAGAAAAATACTTACCACCAACCCCTTTTAAATCCGGACTTGTAGCAACATAACACTGGGTAGAAGCACCCTGTGGAATTGTTTTTCCGAACACATGTTCCATTAACAATCCAGCAAAAGGCAGCTTGAAGAACACACCCAATACACCGTCAAGGCTCCGGGTTAAATTCGTATTAATCACGCCCGGGTGAACCGCATTCGCCCTAACACCGACACCGTTAAGTCGATCATCAAATGCATTTGCTGTTAGCAAATTCGCCAATTTTGATTGGCCGTAAAATTTCCAACCCTTATAACCTTGAGACCCATCCAAATTATCGAAGTCTATACCCCCTTTAACCGTCATCTGATGCCCCATGCTGGAGAGCATCACAATACGTCCTTCTTCAGCTTGCTTAAGTTTCTCTTGCAACAGGTAAACCAACAAAAAATGCCCCATATGATTGGTTAGAAATTGAAGCTCCAGCCCATCTTTTAGTGTTAGCTCTGGCAACGCCATAATACCCGCATTACAAATCACCACGTCTATTGGTATATTCATAGCGAGGATTTCATCTGCGCACTCTTTAACGGAGTCCAGGTTGCTTAATTCACAAGCAAGAGCTGTAGTCACTCCCTCAACGTCAGCACAAGCTTTCCTGGCCTTCTCAAGCGACCGGGCCAAACCAATCACGTGCGCGCCCCTACTGGACAACACGCGCATTGCCTCATATCCCAAACCAGAATTAACACCCGTCATCACTATCGTTTTACCCGTCAGATCGACATCGTTGGTTACTTGCTCTGCAGTTGATTTTTTTGTGAACATTAGAATCCCTATATACATGTTTAAAATATCAAAAAATTAACCTTTGTATACTAAATGGAAATCATATCATCCACAAACTGATTTAAGGTCCACTGAGATACCTGATCTGGCTACACTAACCTTATAAACCTCTTCTTAGGAAAGAATATATACTGTGACCTTCAGGATATTGACAAGCTAGTCCTCGACCTCATTGTTATTGATAAATACAACGCAGCCGAATTAATGGTTCGAAACCGACCACACACGATAGGAAAACTAGATTTTATATTATGGGCAACATCACGAGAACACATTGAATTGGTTGTCAAACATGAAGGATGGATTGCTGTTCCATCAGGTACACGCCGCTCAACTTACCAGGACCCAAGGTATCAGCGTGAAGCTCCTTTTTCTTCACTTGTACTAACAGCTATCGAAACAGCTAACCAAACGGATAATACACTTAAGCCATCCCCCTACAACGGTATCCAATATATTGGCATTCCCGAATACCCCTCCATGGGCCACCGGGTTGCAATTTCTATACAGAGGGTATTAAAACAAGAAATATCTATTGATGAAGCCCTCAGAGAAGCCAACTTACTTGGTACATAAACAAATAAGGGACTCTCACTATACAAAATAACTATATAAAACAACTATGTAAATTAACCGTACAAACTAACTGTAGCTTATAAGGATGCCATTTTATTAAATGTCCAATAACCCGCATCATTGCTATCCATCGCGCGAATATTTTCCATTTCCGCTTTTCCACAAAGCTCACCAACAATATTCTCTGCAAGTTCACAATTACAGGTTACCAGGTGTTTAGTCAAAATCTCAGCGTTATGATGACGCGCAACACCCCGGGTACCTTTAAAGCGCTTAAAAATACTCTTCATGCCAGTTTCTGCAGTCGTCAGCATTCCCCCTAATACAGGTACAGTCTCTTCACTCTTGCGGCGTAACTTGGCTTTCTTTTTGTTGATTATGTACGGTAAAACCGTCGATTGAATAGCACCATGATCCCACCGATTCCCATCACACTTACAGCTACTGTGCAGCATACCTTCTAAATTCTGAATGTGATTATGAGTCTTGTAGACTGAAACACCCGCCAATACAGAATTACCTACCGCGTAAGCGCCTGCAACGGCAACTGCCCCAACGCCCGTAGCAGATAACGCTATAGAACCACCTGTTGCTGCTGTTATAGCTAATGTTGTTAGACCGGGGCTTTTAGTACCAATAGTTAATGCTGAACTACCTACAGCTGCCGTACCTTTGGCAATGGATTTTAACATCCCATTATCACTATGTACCTGGTTCGACGAGTGAATGCTTTGGTGATTCCCCCAAACGTGCATATTAACGTCTGACTTATCCATGCTTCTATCTACGTCGTTGTATACATTCCAAACTTTAGTGCCAAAACTCATAACTAATGCCTCAAATACTAGCGTTTATATTATTTGAGTTCATTATGGTATGAAGAGCCCTGGTTGAAAAGCAAAATATTACCACCTGGAAATTGGTATTAATCACAACTTTTCACGCAACCTTTTCAACAAGACAGTGGCGCCTTCAAAGTCATAGCTATTGATAGATTTTTTTAGCTCCTCCACAGCAGGTAGCATAAGTGGATTAGTCAGTATTTTCTGAACCATACGTTCAAATAACTTCTTCGCTTCGGTATTACCTTCAGCCAATAACTGCGCGAGCTGTCCAAAATCGGTTTCCAGCTCCTTTAAGTCACAGGGAACTATCGTCACCGCTGGTTTTTCGATACTCATTACGAACAGTTCCAGCTCGGCCATTACGGCCCCTAAAGCCTGCCCAATGGATGCTAACTTCGCTTCGATTTTTTCATTATTAATACGTTGACTACTTTCTTGAGAACAAATCAGCTCAAGTTCATTAGCGACCGCTGATATGTGCTCATGACCAATAGTACCCGCTACACTCTTAAGTGTGTGTGCCGCACGAATCGCTGTCAAATTATCCTGACTTGTTAAGGCCTCTCGAAAATCATCTACGAAGTATTTTTGATTATTGTAAAATAAAACTAACAACCTTCTGTATAGGGCTCGATCTCCTTCAGTTCGCGCCAACCCGGCGTTGATATCAATACCGATAATATCGGGCAGTACCACAATGCCATCTTTTTCCGACTGATTTCCAGGAGGACTAATGTCAAACACAGATAAAGGGTTAGCGGGAGTGATCCATTGGACCATAGTAGAAAACATGTCCATCACCCGAATAGGTTTAGATATGTACGCATTCATTCCCGCTGCCAGACATTTTTCTTGATCACCAACCATAGCATTAGCCGTCATTGCAATTACCGGTAAACCTTTGAAACGATTATCACGACGTAAAATCCTTGTAGCCTCATAACCATCCATGACGGGCATCTGTACGTCCATCAACACTCCGTCATAACACCTTCTCTCCAGCATGTTCAGTGCTTCCTTGCCGTTAACGGCAATATCCACGTGGACATGCTCATTTACCAAAAGTTCACGGGCTACTTCTTGATTGAATTCATTGTCTTCAACTAGCAATATCCGAGCACCGTATAACTTGGCCGCCACCTCCGGCCGAGTCATTTGATTCAGTACTGCTACCTTATGCTTTTTCTCTTTGTAACCTGCCCCCTCGATCATCGTATTGTATAGAGTGGAAGGTGTGACTGGTTTATTAAGAAAGCCGTCTACAATCGCCTGATCTTTTTCGCCAAAAACCTCTAGCTGGTGATGAGCACTCACCATAATAATATTGGTTGACCTGGCAATACTGCTATCGGATCGCACATGAGTAGCTACTTGCACTCCGTTCAAACCTGGCATCTCATAATCCAGGAGAAGTAATTTAAACGGCATGCCCTTTTTATTTGCTGCCTGAATCATATCAAGGGCTTGCTCACCACTCTCTGCGGTACACACGTCACACCCGAAAGTGGCGGTCATTTCGCTCAAAATCTGCCTAGCAGCTGCATTGTCATCAACCACCAATACCGACATACCTTGCACATGATCTATAGCCTTAGTTCGCGAATGGTCATCCCTTAATGCCTCTGCCTTTGAATCCGTTAACTCAAACAAGGCGTTAAACACAAAGGTGCTACCTGAGTTAAGGTTGCTGCGAACGCTGATACCCCCTCCCATCAACTGTATCAATTGTTTGCATATTGCCAAACCTAACCCAGTGCCTCCATATTCGCGGGTAGTGGAACTATCTGCTTGCACAAAGGGTTTAAATAAATCAGTTTGCTGTGTTGGAGTCAAACCAATACCCGTGTCACGCAATGCGAATTCTAGTTCAACCCGTTCATTTATAGTGGTGTCATGTTGAGATACTCTATGATCATCTATCTGATTTTTTTCGATAGACAGCAATTCTACCGATATTTCAATCTCACCCACTTCAGTAAATTTGATGGCATTTCCTGCCAAGTTAATGAGTACCTGACTTAAACGCGACGGATCACCAATCAATGAAGTTGGCGTTTGAGGAGATACTCTAAAGAGTAATTCCAAACCCTTTTGCTGAGCCTTAACACTGACGATGTTAGCCACATTACTTAACACTGTTTCCAGCTGGAAAGGAATACGTTCCATTTCCAACTCTCCTGCTTCGACTTTAGAAAAATCAAGAATGTCGTTAATTAGTTTAAGTAGTGAGTGTGCAGAGCGATCAATTTTATCAAGATAATTAGCTTGTTTTTCTGTTAGCCCCGTTTGCTTAATTAAGTGAGCCATACCAATAACGGCATTCATTGGCGTACGAATTTCATGAGACATATTCGCAAGGAAAGTACTTTTTGCCTGATTGGCTGCGTCCGATTTTTTCTCTGACATTGCCGCCTGCTCTCGGGAAAACTCTGCATTTCGTTGCGATTCTTCTGCATGTATTTTCGCTTGTTCTTTTTCAGAAATTTCGACGGCCAAGTTTTCATTTAGCGCAACAAGTTCTTCCGTACTCGGTATTCCAAGTGCTTTTGGGACCAATGGCCAGACAACCACCGCAGTAGCAAGAGAGGCCACCGCGGTAATTGCCTTAATTGCACCGCTCATCCAATAAGCGCCATGCCAGACATTGTAAATAGCGATCGCATGTGTCGCACTACAAGCTAGAATAAACACGCCAAAAAGAAGAATGACTTGACTAAACACCATATCCTTGCGTTTATGGACGAAATAAATCAGTGCAATAGGAATGGAAAGATACGATAACGAAATAACGGCATCACTGATAACGTGAAGATAGACAAGACCATCATTCCAAAGATAACAATGCCCATGAGGTGGCATTGATTGGCCAAACAATGCATTAAACAAACCTCCAATTATTTCCATAATCTTATTTGCCTCATTCCTAACTACGCGTTGATAAATTATGGGGGCGATTGATCACTAATATTTTTTCTGCTAAATCCTACCAAAAAACACCACCCAAAAATTCTGTTCGTAAACCTAAACCTCTCCATAATGATTTTTAATATCCAGTATTTTTGGTAGACACTGTATAAATGAATTAACCAGATGAGGGTCAAAATGCTTACCTGCGCCTTCCTCTATGAACGTCACGGCTTTATCAATATCCCAAGCCTTCTTGTACGGGCGCGTAGAAGTGAGAGCATCAAATACATCAGAAATAGCAACAATACGACCTGCTAGTGGAATGTCTTCTCCCACAAGACCGTTAGGATAACCGCTTCCGTCAAATTTCTCGTGATGTGTTTCTGCAATGACCTTTGCCATTTGTAACACTTCAGACTCATGGCCACCAAGGATTTCAACGCCATACTCCACATGCATCTTCATGACATCCATCTCTTCAGTATTGAGTTTTCCCGGTTTCAACAATATGCAATCAGGAATGCCTATTTTACCTATATCATGCATAGGTGCGGCGTTATACAACATATCTACCCACTGACTGCTGATATTAAGTGACTCCGCAATTATCCGACTGTAATAACTCATTCGAATAACATGCATGCCTGTTTCATTGTCCTTAAATTCGGCAGCACGCCCAAGGCAGCTTATGACTTCAAGTTTTGACTCTTTCAATTGTTGAGTACGCTTATTAACTTTTCTTTCTAATTCCCGATTTTGGTTATATAAAGCTAAGTGGGTTTTGACTCGCGCACGTACAATTGGCGGACTAATCGGTTTGGTAATATAATCGACGGCTCCAAGACTCAGCCCTTTTTCTTCGTCAGAAACACCTGATTTACCGGTCACAAAAATTACCGGAATATTGACGGTAGCAGGGTTAGCCTGTAAACGACGGATAACTTCATACCCATCCATACCTTTCATCGTGATGTCTAACAAGATCATATCTGGTCTGGGGTGGGATTCGGCTAACTCCAGGGCCCTCTCGCCACTCAGTGCAATCTTCACACAATATTCTGGACTCAAAACACTGTCGAGAACTTCAATATTTGCAGATGTATCATCTACCAGAAGAACCGTTACCTTTACCGGGTTATCGTTTGTTGACTGGACGTATTTCATACAGGTTCACCTCATTTCCGCCCCTTTCTTCTCCTTTTACATCATAAGCCACAGTCACAGATGTCGCCACTAGATACATCGTGAGTACTATTGGGCAAACATCACTGTGATCGACATATTCCCTCCCCTACTGACAAATGGTGTCAGTAGGGGTCTGTTACGCTGTATTACATCAACCAATCAATCCACACAAAGGTATGTAAATATGACAACCCTGTATCACTTTCCTGTGTCACAACACTCTCGTCGCGTCGTATCATTGTTAGAGGAAGCCCAAATCCCCTATACCGGTAAATTAGTTAACCTCATGTCCGGCGAGCATATGTCAGCCGAATTTCTCGCAATTAATCCCAACCACCAAGTACCTACATTGGTTGATGGCGATGTGACATTACATGAGTCTAATGCCATTCTTCGCTACTTATGCAATCAGCATAACCTCGAGCAATGGTACCCAACCGCAGTAGCCCGTCGCGCCCAAGTAGACCAATGGTTAGACTGGAATCAATGCCGGTTCTCTCCAACTATAGTTTCTATCATACTCAACAAAGTTTTTCTAAAAGAAAACGGGGATCAGGACGCTATCAAAAAAGGGCTGGCTGCATTACCGGAATTACTCGACATTTTAGAATCGGGTCTCGCCGACATGCAGTATCTAACAGGAGGCTCTCCCACTATTGCCGATCTTTCGGTTGCTTCAAACATTTTTCATCTAGGCTTTGCTGATCTTTTACCGACCAGCAGCAATATCGAAACCTGGTATGGTAAAATTTCAGCATTAAGCGGATTTCAAAAATCCCTACCATCAAACATGTAAAACAGCTTTAGGATACAACCCATGCTTCCAACCAATCGACTATTCAGTATCATCCAGATACTGCGTAGTGCCAGACACCCGATAAAGGCACAACAACTGGCAGAAGAAATGGAAGTATCGGTTCGAACCATCTATCGCGACATTGCGGAACTACAAAATCAATACATACCGATTGTGGGTGAAGCCGGCATTGGGTATGTATTGGAGCCTGGTTTTGATATGCCTCCTCTCATGCTTACCGCTAATGAATTGGAAGCGGCATTACTCGGTGCGCATTGGGTATCACAACGAGGAGACCCTACGTTAGCCAACGGCGCGCGCGACTTAATCGCAAAAATCCAATCCGTTGTACCAGAACATCTACAAAGTGTGATTTTGGATTCCCCAACAATAGCACCAACGCTTTCTGTGGTTATCCCTGATGACATGGATATGAATCAAATTCGCGAAGCAATAAGAGAACAACGAAAAATATGTATCAATTACACCGATAAAAACGATAAACATACACATCGTACCTTGTGGCCTTTTATGGTTGCTTATTTTGAGACGGTTCGGGTGATTGTCGCTTGGTGTGAAGAGAGAGATGCATTTAGACATTTTCGTACCGACCGAATTACCCATATCGATATTTTAGATGATACATTTTCAACCTCCTGTGCAGACCTAAGGAAAATGTGGGAAAAAGAAAAAAGTATTAAATAACAATATCAACAGAATCAAGAGAAACACTTACTACGGCACTAAGACACACCACCCCCTTATCTTACTTAACTTGATTTAACTTCAATTAACTTAACGTACATTGGATATTTTATGACAAAGACAAATGTAGGCCGCTGTATTTTTGCGCTCATCGCTTTATTTTTTATTGGAAATGGCTTGATAGTAATGTTTAATCCGACTCTTATACTTGATCACATGCTGCTTGGGTCGTTGGAATCTGTGAGCGCTCTCTCAAGTGCCCGAGCTCTATTGGGCGGGGCAATATTTGCGATCTGGGCAAGTGTACTGCTAGGCGCTATCAAAGCTAACTTTGACTATATTCTCGTCGGCGTCATAAATTTGCTGGCGGTCATTTCTGCACGTCTAGTGGGCTACTTTGTTGACGGATCATTTCCAGAGTTTATCCCCATAATCATGCCGCCAGTTGTCATTCTTGGTCTCATGTTGATTGCTCACAAACTCATGTCGAGTTCGACAGACAAAGTTGCCCCCCCGTTAAGGCACACCCTAACACTTACCGGTTATCGACCTTAGTCGTTAACCGGCTGAAATTAATCCAATTCCCAAATAACATCAGTACACCACCAATCACGAGGTAAAATTCGAAGGTTTCATTGTATAACAACACACCTAACACAGCGATCAATGGCAAACGTAAAAAATCCAACGTGATCACCGTTGTCACCTCGGCATACCCCATCGCTTTAACCAAGCAGAAGTGTGCCGACAATGCTGTCCCCCCAACAACAACAAACCACAACCACTGAATACCTGCTGGCCATACCCAAACGGATAAGGAAAGGAACAAACTAACCGGTAGCTGAACCAAGCACATATAAAACAAAATGGTTAACGCTGACTCAGAAGACGAAAGTGACTTAGTTGCTGTGTACGACACTGCGTAACAAATAGCAGCACCCAGTACAATCAGAGAAGCAATATCTACAATCTCAACCCCAGGTCTAACAATAACCATCACTCCAAGTATTCCAAAAAATAGTGAAATGGCTTTACGTGCCGTTATTTTTTCCCGTAAAAAAATCGCAGCAATAATTGCTGTCCATATTGGGACGGTGAATTCAAGAGCAAAAACTTCTGCGAGTGGAAGCAAACCTATACCAACAAACCAACCGTACTGCCCTAAAAAATGAAACGTATTCCTAAATGCATGCAATGCTACTCGTTCAGATCGAAGTTCCTGTTTTTTACCCATCAACAATATCAACGAAGAGATTATGATCAGACCGATGACGCTTCGAAAGAATAACGTCTGAAAAACAGGTATCTCTCCACTTAATTCCCTGGCCCCAAGCGCCATTAAGCAAAATGACATTAACGTTCCCGACATCCAGGCTAGTGCTACCATTTATCGCCCCGCATCATAAAAACTGACTATTTGGCCAGGTGAGTACAGCATCAAATGTTTCATAACCGTTGTATTGGCTGTATTCACCCTGTGGCGTGACGGTAATATACACCCACGATTCCTTCGACTCTTCTAACCTAGTCATATTGACTTGATAAGTGTCCGTTGATGAAACCTCAAGTAACAACGCATTAATCTCTCTTGCAATGCTATGAGAAACGCTAACACTTCCCTTCGTTAGGCTGCGCAGTCTCGTTGAAAGATTCAGCTCCATACTGTCTAACGGAGGGTCATTTGATATAGGGACAAATAGGCCTTCTGCTTTTTCTTGTACACTAGCAGTACCACTGGCCTGGTTAAAATAAATGACACCAGAGTTTTCTAAAATGATAACGCCAGCCTGTTCTAAGTTGTACAAACAAATTTCTTTCATTTGGTATAAACCATTTTAATTAAGCCACTTAACTAGGCCTCTAAATATCACACGTTATCTCATCTTGAAGTTTTTCTAAATCATCCAGTATTCGAGTAAACTTCTTTCCAAACGGTGTGACCTTATACTCCACTCTTGGAGGGATCTCGTTATAGGCAATTCGCTCAACGATACCAAAATCCACATTTTTCTTAAGGCATGCATTCAATACTTTGGTACTCAATCCTTCCACATTACGTACCATTTCTCCTGGTCGATTAATACCGCTTTCAAGAAGCTGGTATACCGTTAACGACCATTTGCATCCATAAATAGTCTCTACCATTCGTGCTGACTTAGCTGGAGAGGATTTTCGTGAAAAATTATTTTCCAATGATTTCATAAAGATGTACCAAAAAGTGCCTACCTAACTCAATTGTACCCGCTTTCGGCGAGTCATTCGCAAGCATAAGATTAACACACCTAAACAAAACCAAAGACACATAAAACCCGGAGATTCTGAATATGACTTTTACTCAAACA
>CAJXZM010000172.1 GCA_913063125.1 uncultured Gammaproteobacteria bacterium
CGCCCAATTCATGACAGCTACAGTGAGATGGGGCATTGGTCTGCCGATGCAAATGATGGTTTTCGATATGCTTTGCTAACGGGTGACTTTAACCCAATACACTGGCTTGATCCTCTAGCGAAGCGATCAACCTTTGGTGGTAAAGTATTGCATGGTTTCGCAAGTTTAAGTAAAACCTGGGAACAGTTACAATCTTCAGGCTTACTTAATGAAAACATCAATGACATTGAAGTACAATTTGTAAAACCCGTTCACCTGCCCACAAGAAATCTAAAAGTTCTTACTTCTGCAAAAGCGGATCGAAATGGACGCTATAAACTGAGAGTACGCGGGGAAAGCAACACGCTACATCTATTGGGGAAATTTACCACAGGGCCGCTTGGGTCTCATGAAAGTGCTTAACTCTCACAAATACCCTTCAATCTATACCCTACCCAAAACCTCACACTTCTGATGACTTAACGTGCAGATACGCAGTTATACTTAACGTCATCACGCCACATGATAGAAACCCAAATACCAACGGTTGAACCGTACCATCATAATATTGCCCTATCACCCCTCCAATCGCGACGGAAATTAACGTTTGTACCGAGCTAATGACCGAAGTAGCAACTCCAGCTATATGCCCTAATGGATGTATCGCTAACGTATTAAAATTACCAAACAAAATCCCAAAACAAAAAAAGACAGCTGCCAAATAAATCATCAGCGCAATCAATGATGGCTGAACGATAACACCAACATCATTTGAGGACATTAGGTAAAACTCGATATAACAATAGAACGCGAGTGATATTACACTCAAAACACTCAAAGAAACCAAACACAAAACCCCCATCGGGTATCGCATCACTAAATGGGAATTAGTGAAAGATGAGCAGCCAATTGCGAGCGCTAAGCATCCAAAATATAGCGAAAACAAATCTCCCAACTGATACTGAACCTGCAATATCTGTTGCGCTGTACTTAAATAACCAACAAAAGCGCCAAACATTAGACCCGACGCAACGGTATAACCCACAGTAAAAGGATTCTTTAGCGTTTCTCGAACTCCCGATATAATATTTTTGAATGAAAATGGTATCCGGAGATTCTCATCCAATGTTTCCTCTTGACGAAAGTACAGCCACAACAAACCTGCCAGCGCGAGAAAAAAAATCAGCCAAAAGATAACACGCCATTCAGCTACCAGCAGTACTAACTGTCCCAGCGAGGGCGCTAAAGCGGGCACCATAATAAATATCATCATAATGAGAGACATTACTCTCCCCATTTCTCTGCCGCTAAAGTTATCACGAATCATCGCCAACGTTACTACCCGGCAGGCTGCCGCACCGAAACCCTGTATCACTCGCCCAACAAGCATAAGCGTAAAACTTTCTGACAAGCTTGAAATCAAACTACCTATCAAAAATATAACAATACCCAAATAAATTGCTCGTTTTCTTCCATAAGAATCAGATATCGGACCATACAACATCAACCCAAAAGCCATTCCAAAAAAAACGGTTGAGACAATAAGCTGAATATCATTTGGATTAGCAACATTAAGGTCATCACCAATCTGACTTAACGCGGGAAGCATGGCATCAATAGTTAATGCCACAAGAGACATCAACAGCGCCATTAAACTGATAAACTCTTTATTACCTTGAACCATAAATACCTAAACCTTGAATTTATACAGGCATCATTTTTTGTAATGCTGTGTCAAAACTATCTTTTCGACTTTCGTATTTATCAATACACCCGTATGACGAAAAAAGGGAGACATTAAAACCTTGTTCTACATGGTTATACCAAAGCACCTGATTACCCAGTATCGCTACAGCCCAAAACCCATCATCAACTTCCTCATCAGGGCCTTCATCGTACTCGCCGCTAACATTTTCTTCAAAGCTCGTATCAAAACCTGCGTCAGATCTTGAGCCTGATGCATCTGCTGAATACTCCTCAAACCCTCCATCACCATCATCAAAATCACCACCCTCCATATCGACATCATCAAATGCATTTCGATCAATACCTTGGGGCTCTCTTGAGTGCTCCACAGGTAAAGATTGTTTCTGCATCCATTTCTCCGGGGCAATCTTTATTGTTTCCCAATGCGTCTTCTGACTTTGCGTCATCCCATCCCAACCCGAAGCAACAAGCTCAAGTATTTCTTCTTCATATATCGACTGCAAACTAACACCCTACCCTTCTAGTAACCATTCGCTTTCTTTTTTAGGCAACAAAATACTATTAAGTGCCCGAGTCATACCTGTATAGATAATATTAAGCGCTTGTGCTCTTTTATCTTTAATACCCAACAAGTGGGCATCAAACACGTCGGGCGCAAGCATCACGTTCGACATTTCTTTGGATTTCGCTTCAGATACCAGCCCCACATAATAGCAATCAGGGGTGTACACGCTTACTTGACGACTTAATATTTCTCTAAATTGTTTTGCAGTAAATCCCTTCCTGAAATAAACATCTACCTCACGCAACCCATTTGTTTGGCCTTTATTCTGAACCAATTCTTTCCAATTACCGAACCCCATCAATTCAGAATGTCCTCGATGCTCATGAAATCCATGAAGATAACTAAGGGATTGTGGTATCAACGTTCTCAGTACTTTTAACGTTCCAGGCATAATAACAAAGGGGCGATTCCCTTCCGCCAATTGGATAATGGCGATAAATGCGTACCAATAATCACGTGATAACATGGCACAGCAATGGTCTGGCGGTGAAAAATCCGTATAGGTCGACATCGTCGTTTTCCTAGTACTGACTCCCTGAAACTCCCCCGGTAGCTCGACTGACTTATGCTCTGACAACAATGCATTAAATACCGAATCTACACCCTTTCCTACTCTCATAGACTGAAATAAATGACGTTCACGAACGCTTGCCTCATCATCAGATAAATACTGTTTACCATCAGTCACCTGAAACTGGTCACCTAACGATATTATCGCTTGAGGGCTGCGCTTTAGCATTCCTGCCATCGACCCTGAAATATCATGAGACTCATCAACAATAATATATCGAAAATTATCGGGAATAAGTAGTGCGTTTTCATCCACTAATTTAATCTGGTGGATACCCAATATAGGTATCTCTGATAATGGATCAGGCGTCTTAATGGCATTCCAATAAGTCTTTGCAAGCTCGATATAGAGTGCTGTAGATAACCCCTCCAATTGTCCAGGGCAATGCTGATGACCAATATCAATATCGGAGGAAACACAATAATTATTGACAATTTGATCAATGATTTTAGCAACAACCTCTACACTAAAACCATTCATCCCTTCGAGGTGAAGCAACTTGGCTATTTGGTAATAATTAAGAGGGCGTAACTTCGCGTGATTATCTCGCAACTCAATACGCCTCCCCCAATATTCTCTGCCCGCCCATTTATAATAGAGAATATAATGCGCCAAATATTCAAACGTCCACGCCTTAATAGACTTTCCTAATTTTGGGGCAATCAGGCTAATTTGCTCCATGTTTTTTGTTAAGTACAACGTAGAAAAATTATTAAACAAATGGGAAAGCCGGGCAACTAAGGTCGTTTTCCCCGAGCCAGCAAACCCTTGAAGGGTTAACGATTCTTCTGGATTTCTTTCCAGTTCACGAAGTAATATATCTTGCTCATCATGCTGCTTTAAACCTTGAATATTAACGCTATAAGAAAGGTTATCCGCTCGATACAGGGGGGCTTTTTGCTCGTAAGCCTGATGCTGCTCTCGTGCACTATCCCACGCACCCTGATCACTAAGCAAAGCATTTGAATGCACATCTTCAGCACTCATCAATGAAAATTTCATAACAGGTAGTGCTGTATAAATATCCGCCCAACAAGCTCGTCGTAAACTCGATATCAAAGACACCCTAGCATCCTCACCCCGCTCCTGGATTTCATCCGCTAACACACCTAACGCACGCTCAATTTTAGCGCTGGTAATATGGGGGGGCTTATTAGGTGAAGCATCAGCGGAACCCGTCGCACTTATTGCCATATGAGATCGGTACAGCACGCACAATGCAGCGAGCTCTAGCCCGCTGCATTTCCGCAATATCGAAACAGTCGAATGGCTAGCGATGTTTTCAATGTCTGTCTGAACATCCATCAAGGCAACAACGGTTGCCTCATCAATCGGCAGAGTTGCTACTAACACTTATTCCCCTTCAATATTCTGATCCATATTTAGTGATGGTGCCTGACAACAGGGTTTCCCCACTACTTTTGCAGGGACGCCTGCCACCGTGGTGTGTGCTGGCACCGAGCTCAACACAACACTTCCTGCAGCAACCTTTGCACCAACACCTACCTCAACATTTCCCAAGACCTTTGCTCCTGTCGCGATCAAAACACCTCGGCGTATTTTGGGATGACGATCCCCGACTTCTTTGCCTGTTCCGCCTAAAGTAACCTGTTGCATGATAGACACATCATCTTCAATCACCGCCGTTTCTCCAACAACGATACCAGTAGCATGATCCACCAATATACCGCCACCAATTTTTGCGGCAGGGTGAATGTCGACACCAAACACCATAGATATTTGATTTTGAAAAAACAACGCTAACGCTTCTCGCCCCTGATTCCATAACCAATGAGAAACACGGTAAGCTTGTAACGCTTGGAAGCCCTTAAAATAGAGCAATGGAACCGAATAAGTGGAACATACTGGATCACGATCAACTACCGCCCTAACATCCTGACATACATATTCAGCAATCGATGCATCACCATCAAATGCTTGCTGAATAATTTCCCGTACCGCTATAGCAGGTAACGTCAATGAATCTAACTTATTCGCAAGGTGAAAGCTTAGCGCACCTTCTAATGTATCGTGGTTGAGAATAGTAGCGTAGAAAAAGCTCGCGAGGATAGGTTCTTTATTTGCCTCTAACACGACTTCTTCTCGTATAGTTTCCCATAGTGATGGGTTATCCATTACCTGTTCCTCATATGCAAATTATGCAGATCTGTTGCGTATATCATAAGCTCTTACGTTGTTATGCGTATATCGAACGTGTATCGAGCATATGTGAAAGTATAGCCAATCCTACCAATAATCGGGATGACTAATATTGCCAACTTAACGTCTGCAGCTGTTTATCATAAGCCTTCCAACCGGGGTAAACATGGCTCATAAACTGGTAAAAACGCTGATTGTGAGAAAACTCCAACAAATGGCACAGTTCATGTACCACCACGGCATCAATACAGGTTAACGGGTACTTCGCCAAGGCGGTACTGAACGTAATTTTCCCTCTTGAGGTACAACTCCCCCAACGCCTTTTCATTTTTCGAATCGTCACATAAGAGTCAGGTAATGATAAATGGGCCATCTGCTCACGCCAATAATCATGGCGCTCAATGAATAACGCCAATGCCTCTTTACGGTACCAACGATCAAACCGTTTCTCGATTTGATCGGAAGTAGCGTCCTTAATGGACCGTAAGGGGATACTCGCCTGATCAGTATCGATATTCTGTAGAGCATCAGTGGTATCAACAATACAATGAGGCTCTCCAAGAAAATAATGGGTTTCGCCCTCTTGATATTTTGGCTCATGCGCTTCTGGACGTGAAGAAAACTCACCTAACTTGGCAAGAACCCATGACTGTTTTAGTTGCAAAAAGGATTCAACCTCTTTTTTTGACACACGTTTCGGCGCGCGAACTTCTACCGTTTGATCTGGTTTAACAATAATTGCAATCGTTTTTCGCTTGCTTAATACAAGCGAATATTCAATAGACTTCAACCAATTCACCCTACCATGCGCCCAAACTGTGGATCCAATAGCACCTTAACACCTAAAACAACCAACATTGCCAGTTAAAAGCAACCATATCGAACACTTATTAACCTAAGGCAATTCAGGCCGACAAATATCTGACATTTCAGCACACCCTATCAGAAACAGCTCCTAACTGCATGACTTCATGGCACTTTTCAACGATCAATAGCTACCCTTCATATCAGACAGAAAACCTATAAAAAACAATTATTTAGCTCATTTCCATTTTCCATCTATTACTTAACTAGACCGACAACAAATTCTTCGAAGGAAAATACTTTCAATGCCAGCAAGCCACATATCCTATCAAACGATGGCTTACATATCTGTATTCCTTCTAGCTTCACTTCTTGCCAGCCATTCGCAAGCAAATGAACTTTACCTGGAGGACGTCTTTGACGATCAAGATTACGCCAAAATCACATTTTATGGCGGCTTAGGTCTGCGAGAAGGTGAATTACGTTGGAATATCGCTAGTGATACATCAGGTAATAAAACACCCAATATTTTGTCCGAACTTACCTTCGCTGATTTATCGATATTTGAGATTCAAGGTGGTATTGATATCCGTTTTAATCGCGGCATACTTCGCAACATTCGATTAGAAGGAAACATCAAAACCGGCACTAACAGCGACGGTACGGTTACTGATTCCGATTACAACGGAGACAATCGAACCAATGAATATAGTCGAAGTATGTCAAACCCAGACGGATCTACCACACTTGATGGTAAATTTATCATTGGGTATGAAATACAATGGAGCGAGCACATTGTTATCACACCACTCCTTGGCTACCGCTACAACCAACAATCACTAAAGATGAAAGACGGTGAGCAGATATTGGATACCCGCGCTGCTGCCCTTAGTTTAGGCCCCTTCGCCTCTCAGCTTAATAGCTCTTATGAAGCTGAATGGAACAGTGCGGTATTTGGTTTAGACAGCCAATACCGTACACAGAAACACCAGTTTTCATTGCGCTTGGAGCTCACTCTCTCTGATTATTATGCAGAGGCCAACTGGAACCTACGTAGCGATTTCGCCCACCCAAAAAGCTTCGCCCATTGGGCGAGAGGGACAGGGAACAACATTGAATTCAAATATCAATATAATGTAACACCAACATTCACCTTGTGGGCATCCTATCGTCTGGAAGACTGGACAACCAATGAAGGTGATGACGTGGTCTATTTTTCTGATGGAACCAAAGCAAGTACCCAGCTAAACGAAGTGATTTGGGAATCCACCGCGACGTCAGCTGGGTTTTCACTTAATTTTTAGGTAGGTGGAAATCCCAACAACCTACTTTAGATCCCTCTGTATCAGTGGATCTAATATTTATTACTTAATAGATAGCCTTAATTAATTAAGCTATCAGGTACCGTAACCTGCCCAAAACCATTATCCCCCCAACAGATAACCCCGCTGTCGTCTAAGGCACAGGTAGATTCCCACCCTACAGCTATCGAGACAGGATTGCTCAATCGCGTTGGTATGGCACTTTTCCCAAAGTCATTATCGCCCCAACAGGTCACCCCATTATCATCCAAAGCACAGGTATGACCTAGACCCGTAACAATTTCAGTGGGATTCACCAAACCCGTCGGCACGGTACTTTGACCAGAGTAGTTAGCACCCCAGCACGTCACACCATTATCGTCTAGGGCACAGGTATGGCTGGCTCCTGCCGAGACAGCCCTCGGATTAACCAAGTTATCCGGTACCGTACTTTGACCAGAAGCATTATCACCCCAGCAAGTCACGCCATTATCACCCAGAGCACAGGTGTGACTTGCACCCGCGACTATAACCGCTGGATTAATCACGTCAGATGGCACCGTGCTTTCACCGCTATTGTTACTACCCCAACAGATAACCCAAGTGTCGTCGATTGCACAAGTATGACGTGCACCCGCAGCAATCGCCGATGGATTAATCACCGTATCCGGCACGCTACTTTGACCTGAACCATTGTCACCCCAACAGGCCACACCATTGTCGTCTAGGGCACAGGTATGGTGCTGACCTGCAGAAATAGCCGTTGGATTACTCAAATTATTTGGCACCGAACTTTCACCATTCCCATTATAACCCCAGCAGGTGACACCACTGGTATCGAGATAACAAGAATGAAGCCCTCCAAGGGCTAATTCGCTTACCTGAGAGAATGCTGCCGTTACCTGTTTGTTACCAGAAAATTGCCCTATCGAAACTGTGCACTCGAGACTCCCTGCGCATGAACCTCCCCAACCATCAAAAACATAACCGACCTTAGGAATTGCTTGCAGCACGACCGCTTGATCTGAACCGTAACTCGCTATACAGGTTTCCCCGCAATTAATATTACCGTCCACCGAAGTAATTAAACCACCGCCAGAATTCTCAACAGTGAGATTACAACCACTCAACAGCCACGTAAGCATGAAAACGTAATATAGATTGACCTTAGACATTAACAAACCGTCCCTGATAAATTAATCAATAAAAATGTTGCGTACAAAGTACTCGCTACGCGTTATTTAACGATGAAACCTTAACTATGGCAAGGGTATTCATCAAACAATTATTCGTTGTTTTTTGTAATGTTAGAGCTCCTATATCAGCACCTCAACAGTCCAAGTTACTAAGCAGACTAAAAGTACTGAGAAGCGGACTCAAAATTTCGTCTCCGCTCCTTTTCTCAACAATGCCCCTACCTTACAACACCAGTGTTTCAGACAATAGGCTCAAACTTACGCCTTGCATGGATACTGCAAAAGCGGTGTCGTGGATCACTTACCCCTATAACTCTTCAGTTCTTTCATTAACCAGTCTTTACTGTTAACGGATTTGACATTTTCACAGTGAATTTTATAAGATTCACCTGACATTTTGCTTTTTGTTGCTGAGTATTTAATAAAATCTTCCGTTGATTTAATATCATCTTTGAAATAATCATATTTCTTATTGATATGTTCGACCGCTTCAATTCCCGTATGTATTGTTCCATTTCTTTCATATTTACAATCAGTTTTTGAAACATAATCAAGCAAATGATCAATCTCATCTTGACTCGATGCATGTACATTCAATGCCCACATGGACAAAAAAAATAATAACCCGAATACCGGCAAAATCTTCAAAATTGAAATACTCCTCATTTAACGTTCCTGTTTTAATAGAAGGATGTCATCGGGTAAATCTAGCGATGGGTGCTCGGCGAGCAAGGCATCTAATATCACTATTGCTGCCTTTACATCACCCGCATCCCTTAACGTTCTAATCTGATTGAAATGAACATCAAAACTCACAGCGTTATTTTGCAACTCTTCCTGCACTTCTTCCTGCACTTCTTTTTGAACTCGTTTTTGTAGATGCATAGGGGGAGCCATCATCAACATTTTTGCCCTTTCCTCCCGCTTAATTGCAGGTTTTGGCTTACGCTTTTTAGCTTTATGTGATGCCGACACCTTTAATTCAACTACAGGTTCTGGTTCAACTACAGCTGATGACACCGAGGCTGCACCACTTTGAACCGTTGCTAATTCAGTTTCTGGAACTACCTGCTCCATTATCAACGGGGCCTCTACATCGTTTGTTTCAAATCCCCTTTGAACTTTAGATTTGGCTCTAGACTGTTTTTCAAGCCTCAACTCTAACGATGAAGAAACACTATCCATCAATACCCTGTCCCCTTGAATTTCCCTATTTTCCCCCTTGGAGCTTTCACCCTCATCAAATACCGAAGGCATAGGCATTGCATAATCTAACTCCATTGGGTCACTTATTAAAAGTTGATCTGCATTCTCCCTATAAAGCAGCCCTACCATTGCACTGACCACTAAACACGCAACTAGCGAATTGGGAACAAACCAGGGGTTTTTCGTAGATGTGTTTTTTGACCTTCTAGTTGAATCTTCTTTCGCCAACGATAAACTAACGATCTTATTTTCAGTACTGCCGTCAACATCAACACGCTCATCTCCCGCTGACCCATTAAGCTTTGAAAGAATCAGGTCATCCAAGTCAGTAGTAGGCTGCATCTTCTCTTTTGAGGCATCATATAGCTGCGCTATTAAATCGTCATCAAAATGATGGTCGGGGTGCTTGTTATTATTCATTGTTCTGCCCTCCTTCATTTTCCATTGATGTCCGGATTTTCTGCATTGCGTAGCGCAGTCGTGTTTTTGCGGTCTCTTCCCCAACCCCTATAACTTCAGCAATGTCCTTAACACTAAAACCCGCTTCATGCTTTAACAAAAACACGTCTCTCTGATCCGCGGGCAAAGTCGACAAAATCGCCAACAAACGATCAACCTGCTGCTTTGCACTAACATTATTCATTGGATTATCGTTTTGTGCATTAGAAGCAACTATTACATCGATATCCTCACCGTTTTCATCCGACAGTGGCTCAAATTTATGTCGATGTTTACGGACTGCATCAACAATACAATGATGGGCAATCGTATATAACCACGTAGTGAACTTTGCCGACACAAGATAAGTAGACGAGGCTTTTATGACTTTTGCCCAGACCTCCTGAACCAATGCATCGCCATCAAGCTGCAACCCAACATGACGTTTGATATACCGATAAACACCCCCTTTATGACGGTGATACAGGAGCTCAAACGCCCCTGTATTCCCCTCACCATAAAGCAGCATTAATGCCTCATCAGGTTGCTGCACATCCATTAAATGTTATATTCCAAAATCGACAATTCCCAAATCACTAATATGATAACTGATAGTTCAAAAATCGTAGTATGTGACAAGTGTGTCATAGTTATAATGTTTTTCAACATAGTTGACACAAATGCCGCGCATTAAATAAGCAAATCAGTCTCAACCTTGAGGGTTTAACGCCTCAGCTAACCGTACCAAATTAACAAATTCACTACGGTACCCCCATGAGTCCTTCCCTTTTGCTGATAAACCCATTACTTCAACATTCTCTAATGTTAAACCTTGCGTAAATTCTCCACCAGAAAGTATTTGACCGAAGCCTGCAACAGCCGCCGAAAATTTAAAACGATCACTGGCATTATTGAATTCTGTACGAACAGTTGATCTCATTACTGGCTGCGACATCAATTGACTAACATTTTGACCTGGCTGCTTGTAGCGTAATTTAACAAATGCCAACTCATCTGTTGTGTTGCTTTCCTGTGTTTGCTTCCCATGATCACCATAACGTAATGGATCAACACGATTCCCAGCTTCTCCGGCAAAGGTGATTTCATACAAAGCAGTTACCGAATGTCCCGCTCCAACCTCTCCCGCATCAATCTTATCGTTATTAAAATCATCTCGATTTAATGCTCTATTCTCATAACCTATCAAACGATATTCTTGTACTATGTTCGGGTTAAATTCCACCTGAATTTTCACGTCCTTTGCTATCGTATGAAGGGTTGAAGACATTTCTTCCACTAGCACCTTTCGTGCCTCTTGAAGTGTATCAATATACGCATAATTGCCATTGCCCTTGTTCGCCAACTGCTCCATCAAGTGGTCATTGTAATTACCTTGACCAAACCCTAATGTCGTCAACGATATACCAGACTGGCGACGACTCTCAACCATATCAATAAGCGCGTCAAAACTCACTGTACCTACGTTAAAGTCTCCATCCGTTGCCAGTAACACCCGATTAATTCCTCCTTTAATATAATGGGTTTGAGCCAATTGATATGCCAACGATATACCAGCTGCTCCATTGGTTGAACCACCTGCTTGAAATCGATCAATCTCCCGCATAATTTCTGCTTTATCATTTCCGGACTTACCCTCTAATACGACACCAGATGCGCCCGCATAAACTACGATTGATATCTTATCTTCTGCCCGTATTTTCTGAGTGATAAGTTTTAACGATTGCTTTAACAAACCAATTTTTCGCGGTGAATTCATAGACCCAGATACATCAACTAAAAACACCAAATTTGCATTCGGTAATGCCGAACGATCAATGTCATACCCTTTAATCCCGATGTGTAAAAGGTGTGAATCGACATTCCAAGGCGACGGGGCCACTTCTGTAGTAATCAGAAATGGCGTATCGGACGTATCTGGCTGAGGATAGTCATAATTAAAGTAATTAACTAACTCTTCTACACGAACGGCATTACTTTGAGGTAACCGCCCTCCATTGATAAACCGTCTAACGTTACTATAACTTCCAGTATCCACATCAATACTAAACGTAGAGACAGGGTTATCCAGAGCTACATGAATAGGGTTTGTTTCAATAGCACGGTAGTTTTCTCGATCAACAACCTCAGGCGGCGGCAAATATTGTGGCTGCGCATACTGCGAGGGCAAAAAACTCAACCCCGTTTTAACTTTACTACGCATCGATTTCTTTTCGGTCCGCTGTCGTATCACTGATGGAGATATCGCAACATCTGCGACGGCAACAGCCTCTTCTTCTATAACACGGTCTATTCGAGTATCTTGCGACCCAGCAACAAGCTCTTTCTTGGAAACGGCTTGAATTGTATCTATTAACTCACCTTGTGTTGCCTTTGGTGATGAGTCGGTCGTTGAGATAGTCGCTTCTTGTCGATTTACACCACAAGCAGATAGAAAAAATGTGCTACTAACAACAAGCGCTATAGAGGATACTGAAAACTGTTTCATTGGATTGCTCCGTAAAAATATCAAACGTTAGGATGTAAAGGCCTTATGTTTGATATAAACGGAGTAAATTAGAAATGGGGTTAAAAATAAAAAGCCTATTTACTTCCCCCCTTACAATTTGGCGAATCAGGAGCTGAAGCATTCGTCGTTTCCCACTCCTGATCGGTATAGGTATGGATTGCTAGCGCATGTACAGGCCCTTCAACTTCATCTGACAACACTTTATATACCATTTGATGCCTAGCCACTGATCTCTTGCCTTCAAATGCTTCCGATACTAACACTACCTTAAAATGAGTCTCTGAATTAGCAGGTACACTATGCATATGACTTTCGTTATCTACCGAAAAATGTGACAGCTTAAATGCCTCTTGAAGCTTCTTTTCTATAGCAGCTTGTACTTCCATAATATTCCTTATGCTAACAGCAGGTAATTGGCTAAAATTCCGAAAGCGTAGTTTATCCGTTCCAGCGAGTTTAATCACCACCTATAGCTTGCCGCTCACTACCAATAACCAAACAACCGTAATTCACATTACCTTTCACATAGCCCGCCATTAACCCCTCTTTAATCCCACGCAAACCACAATGAAATTAAAGACTTACGCTTTTTTGCCGATAACCTTAATAGAAGGTAGAATAACGTTGTTTTTATGTTCACAAGAAAAGGAGTGAAATTTCGCCTTATGTTACCCATGCCAAAGATAGAAAGGCGACAGATTGACCGGTTAAAATCCAACCGATCACTGAAAGTCCATAAATCAAAGGCTGGCAATTCTGTAGAACAAGAGCCTAAGAACTTGTTAAGCGAGCGCCGCTCGCCTAGTGAAGAAAGGCGTGAAGTCGATCAGGAAGTTGCCTTTGAGCGTCGACGGTCAGATCGTCGCCGAGCATTCCTGCGTAATTCCCGCCAAATGCGAGAAATCTTATCCAATTCCGGGGTTAATTCACCCACACCGGCGTCTCGACAAGGTATGTTTATTGACGAAGAGGTTTAGCATTCGCGTTTATTTTGGTGCGTAATGCCTTTCTTGAGGTTCAATCCAGAGCAAAACCCTACGGATATCAATCTTTCTGCTATATTTTGCACTTCTTTCGCATTTTCATTGGAATTTCTCAGCGCTGAGGAATAAAATCCCCTCCGTAAAAAACTATCCCCTTGTAGGAGCACATCAATGAAACAACCCGTACGCG
>CAJXZM010000173.1 GCA_913063125.1 uncultured Gammaproteobacteria bacterium
TATATTCCTTAGAAATTATCGGTTGATGTAAAGAGGCCAACGCGTAAGTCTTTGGCGGTATAGATTACCTTGCCATCAACTTCCATGGTGCCATCAGCGATACCCATAACCAGTTTACGTTCAATTAAGCGTTTTATGGTTAAGCGGTAAGTTACTTTTTTTGCTGTTGGTAATACTTGCCCAGTAAACTTTATCTCACCAGAACCAAGAGCTCTGCCTTTTCCAGGGTTTCCTTTCCAGCCTAGGAAGAACCCAACGATTTGCCACATAGCATCAACACCTAAGCAGCCTGGCATTACGGGGTCGCCTTCAAAGTGACAATCAAAAAACCAAAGATCAGGTGTGATATCCAATTCTGCAATGATTTCACCTTTACCGTGTTCACCGCCATCGGCAGTGATCGAGGTGATTCGATCCATCATTAACATGTTAGGAAGGGGGAGGCGGGCATTGCCTGGGCCGAATAGGTCGCCGTGACCGCATGCAAGCAGCTCTTCACGGCTAAATGAATTTTTATCAATCATGTGTGAGGTTACTAACTGGTAGATAATCTGATGGTATGGATTGAAGGGCTATCTCTATATAAAAAGACATAGGATAAGCCGGTGGTTTCAACCCCCTTGTTGCCACGTAATTCTCTGTTAAAGAAGCCTATAAGTGGCGCGGTTTATTGTTGTTATATCGTTTGACATACCGCAGCTTGATAATATCCCTTTCGGTGCAACAGATCGACCCTAATGTTCGTGGATTTTGCAACAAAACACGTCGAATCTCGCATATATCAAGGAATTAGGGGAGCGTATATTATATGTTGCGGTCAAAGCGGCTTCTTATGTTGAATTATGAGTTGAGATAGGTATTAAGCTGTGGTCTGAAATACAGCATGATCATGAAAATTGCGTAATGCGTTTTGTGTTACAGTACGCAGCTTATTTAATGCTGAGCTAATACCAACCCACCCGTAGGTTAGGAGATTGACGTGATACCTGAAATTGGGCACTTTGCCATTATTATTGCCATGGTTATTGCTATTGTGCAGGCCATTTTGCCGTTGGCGGGGGCAGCAAAAGACAACATCCGTTGGATGGCAGTGGCTAAGCCGGCCGCAGTGACACAATTTATTTTTATGTGCATCGCATTTTCCTGCCTTGCATACTCCTTTGCTACCAATGACTTTACAGTCAAATATGTGGCTGGGCATTCCAATACCTATTTACCTATGGTGTTTAAGTTGTCTGCGGTATGGGGGGGGCATGAAGGGTCTTTGTTATTGTGGGCTCTTACTCTCAGTGGTTGGACCTGTGCTGTGGCTTTGCGCAGTCAACAATTGCCACAAATTATGTTAGCTCGTGTTCTTGGGGTATTAGGTTTAGTTGCCGTAGGTTTCCATTCTTTTCTTATTTTCACATCAAACCCTTTCGAACGTCTATTACCTCAGTTTCCTGTTGATGGGGCAGATTTGAATCCATTGTTGCAAGATTTTGGACTTATTATACACCCGCCTATGTTGTATATGGGGTACGTGGGTTTTTCTGTGGTATTTGCATTTGCAGTGGCGGGGTTATTAGGAGGACGTCTAGATAGTGCTTGGGCTAGATGGTCTCGACCTTGGACTGTGGCATCCTGGTGTTTTTTAACAGTGGGGATTGCATTAGGTAGTTGGTGGGCCTATTACGAATTAGGTTGGGGTGGCTGGTGGTTCTGGGATCCTGTTGAGAATGCGTCTTTTATGCCGTGGTTATCGGGGACTGCGTTGATCCACTCTTTGGCAGTGACGGATAAACGGGGTGTTTTTAAATCTTGGACGGTATTGTTGGCTATTCTAACATTCTCTCTCAGTCTGTTAGGGACGTTCTTGGTTCGCTCTGGAGTGTTAACATCGGTTCATGCGTTTGCTAGTGATCCAGAAAGAGGGTTCTTTATTCTCATCTTTTTATTCTTGGTAATTGGCGGGTCTTTATTATTATTTGCTATTCGTGCCCCCAAGCTACAAACGGAAAGTCAGTATAGTGGTGCCTCACGAGAAGTTCTGCTGCTGGCAAACAATATTGTGTTGGTATTAGCGACAGTTATCGTATTAATGGGCACATTATTCCCTATATTTTTTGATGTGTTGGGATTAGAAAAGATTTCAGTGGGCGCCCCCTATTTTAATGCTATGTTTGCGCCCGTTGCGGTGGGTTTGCTTTTCTTGATGGGCATAGGTCCGTTAATTAATTGGAAACGTCATAAAATTGAGAGATTAATACGGCCATTTATTATCGCTTTTGTGTCCTCTGTGATAATAGCGATGGTTTCTTTAAATCTTTTGGGTATGACATTGTCTCTTTGGGTGTGTTTAGCGGTGATTGTTGCTGTTTGGGTGGTCTGGCTAACGTTGATGGATTTCTATCGTAAAATGAATACGGCCAAACAGGGCTTGTGGGCTGGATTTAATCGTCTTTCTCGTAGTTATAAAGGAATGATTGTTGCTCATATGGGGATCGTAATCACAGTTGTTGGCGTGACGATCGTAGCAACACAAGATGTTGAAAAAGATGTAAGGATGAGGGCTGGGGATAGTGCTGTTGTTGGCAAGTATGAATTTCGCTTTAGAGGCGTACAAGAAATTGCTGGACCAAATTTCACAGCGCAGCGGGGCCAGGTAGATATCTATGTTGGTGAGGATTTGATTGCGCAATTGACCCCAGAGAAACGTCGATATTGGGTGCAACGAAATACCATGACAGAAGCGGCGATTGATGCAGGTTTTTCTCGTGACTTGTATGTTGCGCTTGGGGAACCCTTGGGCGATGGCAGTTGGGCTGTTCGAATATACTTTAAACCCTTTATTCGATGGGTTTGGGGTGGTGGAGTAATCATGGCGATGGGTGGTGTCTTGGCTATGAGTGATCGACGTTATCGGTTGAAAGTAACGAGCCGACTGAAAATGAAAAGCCGATTGATTAGAAGCGAATTAAATACGGGAACGCAGGCTTAGGCTGGACGTTACAGAGGATATAAAAATGAAATGGATACGATTTGGCGTTCCTTTATTGTTATTTGTAGTGATGGCTGCGTTTCTAGCTAAGGGGCTTGAAAATGACCCTAGGCACCTGCCATCTGCCCGGTTGAATCAAGCAATACCGGAGTTTTCCCTTCCTACACTTGACGATGGCGCTGTTTTTGTTACACAGCAAGACCTCAAGGGCCCTTTGTTGTTGAATGTATGGGCAACGTGGTGCCCGTCTTGTCGGGTGGAGCACCCAATGCTAAATACGCTAGCCGAGCAAGGGATTAGGATAGTTGGTTTGAATTATAAAGATGAGCGAGCGGCGGCTCAGGCATACTTACAAAAATACCATAATCCATACTCAGCAGTGATTTTTGATCAAGAAGGGGATTTGGGGTTGGATTTAGGGGTTTATGGCGCACCAGAAACGTATTTTATCGATACTAAGGGCGTTATTCGTCATCGACACGTGGGCGTGGTTTCTGATGTTGAATGGGAACGAAGCCTTTCAGCTATTTGGCGGTCGTTAGCGGAGGAAAAAACATGATGTCTTTCGCACGCCTTTATGCCATTGCAACAGCCATTCTATTTTTTGTGGTCGCGAGCGTTAGTATTGCCACTATTGATGTCTATGAATTTGAAAACTCTCAGCAGGAAGACGATTTTAGGATTTTAGTGCAAGAACTTCGATGCCCTAAATGTCAGAATCAAAATATTGCAGATTCTAATGCAGGGTTGGCGAAGGATATTAAAGATCGAGCCTATAAATTGCTGCGTGACGGCAAATCAAGAGATTACATTACTAATTATATGGTTGAGCGGTATGGAGACTTTATAACGTATCGCCCCCCTGTAACCAAAAATACCTGGGTGTTGTGGTTTGGCCCTTTGATTTTGTTGGTTGTTGTTGTTCTGGTGCTGGTGTTGCGAAAACGTACTGATCCTAAATCCCAGGGTTCCGCTCATATTACGGATGAGCAAAAGCAACGTGTAGGTGCATTATTAGAGCGTTATAAGCAAACGGGCGAGAAAGATACCGTTGAGAATGAAGATCAGGGTGTTGGTCAAAAGGGGAAGAAGTAGTAATGAGTATACTTGTCGGAGTATTGTTCCTGATGGCTTTGGCTGCCACAGCAATGATTGTTGGACCGTTGCTGGTAAAACAGCGGGCCGTTACTGGCCAGCAGGATGTGTCTAGGGATGCCGTTAATTCAGTTGTTTTCAAAGATCGATTAGCAGAATTAAAGCTTGATGTGAGCACTGATACCATTTCTCAGGAAGAGTTTGAAAAGTTAAAAATAGAGCTGGAAATTGGATTGTTAAGTGATGTGCCGGAAAAGACAAAAGAGACAAACGCAAATGATGGCGTGGCAAATAAAGAAACCCCACGAGGTGTTTTTGCAACGATTGCAGTGGTTGTGTTCGTACCACTACTCTCTTTAGGGTTTTATTATCAAGGAGGTTATTCCCCTGAAGTTGAGAGCTGGCTGCAACTAAGAAAAGAAATGGAGCCGGTTTTTACTGCTTTAATGGCAGGGGAGAAACCTGAAGCGAATGGTTCTGATCGAACAGTGAATGATTTTGTAACTGCTTTGCAACGAAAAGCCCAAGAAAATCCAGACGATGCCAATATGTGGCATATGTTAGGAATGGGGTATCAGCAAATGCAGGCAGGAGAGCAGGCGGAACAGGCATTGCGTAGAGCTTATCGTATAGAACCTGATAACTCTCGTTATCGTCTAGCATTGGCGCAATTACTGGTAGGTATGGAGCAAGGAAAAATAACCCAAGAAAGTGAATCAATAATTTTAGCGGTTCTAAAAAATGACCCGGAGAATATGCAGGCGTTGGCTATGCTGGGCATGGGAGAGTTTTTTGCGGAACGTTTTCAACAGTCACTTATGTATTGGGAGAGATTACTTGTAGTATCCCGAAAAGCTAATGCTCCTCAAGAAAAAATCGATATACTGATTAGCAGTATTGCTGCGGCAAAGAAGCGCATAAATACGCGGAGTATAGCTTCGAAAGGTAGTGTATTGAGCGATGACCAAAAAGCTACAGACTCAGGGTCAGGTATTCAGCTTCAAGTGACGGTATCCATTGATCCAGTGCTGCAAAAAACATTAAATCAAACGGATGCGCTGTTTATTTATGCGCAAAAAGCACAGGGCCCCAAAATGCCTTTAGCAGCCATTAAAAAACAAGTGTCTGAGTTTCCAATAACGGTGATGTTAAGTGATAAACAAGCAATGACCCCTCAGTTTCGTTTGTCGAGTGCGGAGACGGTGATTGTGAAAGCCAGGATATCCACAACACATAATGCGATACCTGTATCAGGGGATTTGTTGGGTAAAAGTAAGGTAATAGAATTGGCGACGATAACTAATCAATCTAAAAAGGTATCGGTCGTGATTGACTCAACGGTTCCTTAGGTTTGAGCATTTGCACGTTGCTTATCGCTAGGTGATTAAGGTTAAGAATAAAACGGTTTATAACTAATTACAGTATTCAGTTATAAACCGTTTTTTTGTTATATCTCAAACGTTATAAAAAAAATATCTCAAACTAGTTAGGTTTGTGTTTTAAAAACAAACCTTGCACGCCGTCACACCAACTCTTTGATCTATTCGTTACGTCGATCGAAATGCTGCTAATAATGAGGAAAATACCACCAATAAGCGCTAATCTAAATGGATAGCAGTGCGAGTTATCCAGTGATTTTTATAGGTGGCAACATGACTATTTCAACAACCATTAAGCGGTACCTAGATACTGCAGGCGTATCCTACAAAGAGCATCCTCATCGTCGGGAGGTGTGTCTTCGTACGCTGGAGAGGGAATTGGGGCTTGATGCTCGTTATATAGCAGTGCCCACGATACTGCAAAGTGATAAGAATGCATTGTTAATGACGGTTATACCATTAACGCATGAACTTGACTTAAAACGTCTAAATGGCATGTTGCGACGACAGTTTAGCGTTGTAACCGACGCGGAAGTGTTGTCTGAATGGTTTGGCGATGTGGAGCCGGGAGCTTACCCTCCACTTGCCATGGCATACAAAATGCCTCTTATAGTTGATAGAAACTTAATGGCTGACCAGCGGGTGTTTTTTAAGTGTGGTACTCATAACAGTTTAATTAGTTTGGACGGAGAAGATTTTCAATATTTGTGCTCATCTGTTCCTAAGGCCGTGATTGCTAACGCTCGTTCAATGGACAATCAATTAGACCAACCCGTTATTCAGGAAGGGGCTCAACGCGCAACGATTGATGAAATTAAAGAAAAATTGGGAAAAGTAAACCGGTTACCTGCCATGCCTCCCATGGCCTATCAAATTGTCCGTTTAGTAAATGATGCGGAAACGACCGCAGAACAGTTGTCTGAAGTTGTTGAGTTAGACCCTAGTATCGCAATGCAGATTATGCGGTACGCAGGTTCTCCTTATTACGGCTATCGTGGCAATATAGATTCAGTACAAGATGCGATAACCCGAGTGTTGGGCTTTGATCTTGTGAGTAACATCGCGTTGGGTATTGCATCTGCGAAAGCATTCCACATCGATAAAGAAGGGCCGTTGGGGCTAAAAGCTTTTTGGCGACACTCTTTATATTCCGCTATGTTGTCTCAGGCTATAGCTAGAAAAATTGGTGATATTGGTAGAGTTAATCCATCAACGGCTTACCTTGGTGGTTTACTGCATAACATGGGCGTTTTATTAATTGGCCACCTGTTTCCACCAGAGTTTAAAATGCTGAATAAACTTGTAGAGAACCACCCTGGAGATAGTTTACAAGTCCTAGAGCAGCGGGTTATTGGGTTGGGTCAAGCAAAACAAGTGATTGAGTTGGGCCATAGCCAAATTGGTAGTTGGTTAATGGATGACTGGGGCATGCCAGCCGAAATAGTCGCGTGCTGTGAGCATCATCATGATGAAAGCTACAGTGGAGAGAGTGTTGATTACGTTCAGATAGTTCAAGTAAGCAATCACCTGCTTGCAAGAGAAGGTATTGGCGATTGTGGTGTTGTAGAAAGTGCCGAGGGGCTGTCTACGGACGTATTGCAAAAGTTTAACGTGCTTAGTGCAGAGGAACTGGAGGCTTTGTTTATTAATGTAATGGAAATGTGTGGTGAAATTGATGAGCTAGCTGGACGAATGGCTGCGTAAAATCAGGGGTCCAAACGTCGTCATTTATCTTCTTTATTTTGCTAATGTCCAATAAAAACAATGGACTAGATTTCATGCTTTGCAAATATCTGGTCCATTAGTGGTGTAATCAGGTGTTTGCACTTGTACAACCCCTTCTACCTGTGTATGTTTGCGCTCTTATTCTTATGATAAAACCACCTAGCTTAGTTAGTTCTGCGTTTGTATTTGATGTTTGTTTGCAGGGGATTTAAGGGTTAGGGGGTAACAATATTCAGAATACTTGCGTCTTAACTGCTGCGGGGTTCAAAAATCTCATAAACAATTATTGGAGTATTAACTAATGCGTATCATTTTACTTGGTGCACCGGGTGCAGGAAAAGGTACACAAGCACAATTTATTTGTGAAAAATACGAAATCCCTCAAATTTCCACGGGCGATATGTTACGAGCAGCAGTAAAAGCTGGCACTCCATTAGGGATTAAAGCGAAAGCGATTATGGATGCAGGTGAATTAGTCTCAGATGATTTAATAATTGGCCTGGTTAAGGAACGCATTACAGAAAGTGACTGTGCAAAGGGTTTCTTATTCGATGGCTTTCCTCGCACAATACCTCAAGCGGAAGCGTTGCTTGAGTCTGGCGTTGATATTGACAATGTTGTAGAAATTCATGTTGAAGATGAAGAAATTGTAAGTCGATTAAGTGGGCGTCGTGTTCATGAAGCATCGGGACGTATTTATCATGTTGTTTATAATCCACCAAAAGAAGAAGGTAAGGATAACGAAACAGGTGATGCATTAATTCAACGGGCTGATGATACAGAAGAAACGGTTCGTAACCGTTTAGATGTTTATCACAACCAAACTGAGCCTTTGGTAGCTTTCTATAATGATTTGAGTAAGACGTCAGTAAAAGCACCTGCTTATTCCAAGGTGGCTGGTGTAGGCTCAATGGATGATATAAAGAATGCTGTTTTGAGTGCTTTAGACTCATAATATAGCAAAATGCCAAGCACATTAAAAAGGGGAGCAGTATGCTCCCTTTTTTAATGTGTTTTTACCCTATAAATAGGCTCCTTATTGATGAGTATATTTATGAATATAAAGTGACTAATTACCGGCTGTTTTGCTATTAAATTCACGTCCCCTTTTTTGCCTTTTTGTTGCTTCTATTTGATTGTTTTTTTACGCTAGATAAATTGCCATATATTTTACGAAAAACACCTTCGTTTGTTACCATTTTCATACCGATGTTGCCCCTTATTTAAAGACCAATCTTACGTTTTTATTTGTACGGATTTATAGGTTGTTGGTTTTTTTTTGATGCTTTAATTTTACCGTTAGCAATCGTAGTATTTGGAATGGAGGTTCTTTAAAACAAAAAATATAGAAGAGGCTTGGTTTGTACTGAGGAGAGGCTAAAGGGTCGTATTTTTAAAAAAAGAGACGTTATTTTTTGAAAATTACAAAAATATGAAAAAAAAACGTTAAATTTGTAAAAAAAATGGGCTAGAGGGTGGAAATAAATAATATATTAAATATTATTCGCACGTGTACGTCACACATGTGTTTTTTTTGTGCTACTTTTTTTAGAGGTGCGTAATTTCTGTGTGCTGAGTACTGTTATTAGTACTGCCATTTAATCCACGTACTACTATTAAGTTGCCATCGTTGAGGAGATATAAATCATGCCTAAAGCTAAGAAAGCTGCTGGTCCAAAGAAGGTTGCTAAGAAAGCAGCTGTACCTGTTAAAAAGAAGCCTGCAGCATCCAATTCTGCTGTTTCAAAAGCACAGGAATCCGTAGATAAATTGTCAACAGAAAGTGCTGCTTTAGCTAAGCAAATAGTTGCTGCCAAAAAGGCTGCTGATGCTGCTAAAAAAGCGGCTGTAAAAGCTGGTACTAAAGGTGCTGCTCGAGCTGCTGAAAAAGCAAAGAAAGATGTTGCTAAATTAGCAGAAAAAGCCAAAACCAACCGCGAAAAGCTTCGTGGTGCTAAAGTAAGTCATGCAATTGAAATGGCTGAAGCGGCAGTGAAGGAGCTTGAGGAAACGGCCGTTCAAGCTGCTAAGGATTATGCAGAAGCACTAACTTCACGTGCTGAAGCTGACCTTAAGAAAGCTATTGCTGCTTTTGAGTCCAAATGGCGTAAAGGCCGTGAGAAAGTGGACACCAAAAAGGCTAAGGCTAAAGAAAAGAGCACTTCATCTAAGGTTAAAGCTGCATCTAAGAAAGCGGCAACCAAAGTTAAAGGCATTGAGAAGAAAGAAGCTAAGCGTCAAAAAGCCGCTGCAGCTCCTAAAAAGAAGCCCGCTGCTAAGAAAAAAGCGGTAGCTCCTAAGAAGGCCGCTGCAAAAGCTGCTAAGCCAGCCGCGAAGAAAGCTGCTGCTAAGCCTGCTGCAAAGAAAGCCGTTGCTAAAAAGGCCGCTGTTAAGAAGGTAGTTGCGAAAGCCGCGAAGCCAGCAGCAAAGAAGGCTCCAGCGAAGAAAGCCGCTGCTAAGCCTGCGGCTAAAAAGCGTGGTCGTCCAAAAAAGGCTTAATAAGAAAGGGAAACCTTTTTACTTAAGCAGAAAAAACCCTGGGTTTTCCCGGGGTTTTTTGTTTTATAAGGCGTTATCGGGTGCTGATACTGCGTTTAATAGCCGTTCTACGTTTTTCAGACTATCAGGGTCATTAACATTAGCAAATGAAGGAAGCAGTTCAGGATTTTTAATAATAATAGGAGATTGTTGCATACACCATCGCATTAACCGCCGGTGATCTTCTTGATAATAACTTTCTAAGCTTTTAATGAGTGAACGATGGTACAAACCAAAAAGTGGGTGTGTTCGCTCCCCATCATCAATTAATGATAATGCGGCTGACTTATTTGTAATTATGTTACTGCCCTTGTCGTTACTCTTGTTATTCGAGCCATGGCAAAGTACTTCTACTAAGTTCTCTGCTAGTAAGGGGGCATCGACAGGTACGATAACGGCGTAAGGCGTGGAAATTGTTTTAAGAGCAGCTAAGATACCTGCAACGGGCCCTTGGAAGCTGATGGGGGTGCTAATATCTTCATTTAAATCAGGTAAGTCTGTTACTACATCGACGCCTAAGGATCGATAACGCTCGAGTTCTCTGTTAGCACTAATAACAACTGAATGAACCTGAGGCTTTAAACGAGCAAGGGTATGGGATACTAAGGGGAGATTGTTCAGCATGATCCACCCTTTATCTACACCTCCCATTCGGCGACCGGCACCTCCAGCTAATATGATACCTGTGATGTGTTCTTTTTTGATGCCTGGTTGTGTAACTGTTGTGTTTTTCACGATAGATGCTTGTCTTATGTAAATGGTTTTGAAAGTGTGAGAGCAACTTGGTTGAGTTTATGGGGTATTTTCACCGAGCAATAGGTATTTCTGTGGAAACTTGCGATAATGGCCCTCGTTATATTCCGTGATAGAAAAAGTTAAAATTACTAATAACCATGTGATGTTATGAAAAAAAAATATTTGGCCATTGATACAACCACAGAAGCGTGTTCTGTCGCGTTATGCTGTGATGGCAACAATCAAAGTCGGTATACCGAAGAACCTCGTCAACATGCCAGTTTGGTATTGCCGATGATCGATGAGCTGTTAGCTGAAGCTGGTATTACACTAAGCCAGCTTAACGGTATTGCTTTTTGCCAAGGACCAGGAGCTTTTACAGGCCTTCGCATCGGTGCGGGTGTTGTGCAAGGGTTAGCTTTTTCTGCTGATCTTCCCGTATTGGGCGTGTCAACATTAGCAACAATGGCTCAACGAACTTATAGAGAATATAATGCCTCCCACATTTATGCGGCAATTGATGCTCGAATGGGGGAAATCTATTGGGGGTGTTACAGTTTGTCAAATAATATGATGTTACTGCAAGGAGAGGAGAGTGTTGTTGAACCACACGCTTTGATTTTGCCATCGACAATAAATAAGCAAGACAAGTGGGTTGGGTGTGGAACTGGCTGGGCATTTAATGAGGCTATAGAATCTGCTGGTATTCAGGTATCGAAGGTTTATAACAAAATGTTACCTCATGCAATTGATGCATTAACGTTGGCAATTCCTGGTTTAGAAGCTGGTAACGGTGTGAGCGCAGAGTTTGCTTTGCCACATTATGTTCGAAACAATGTGGCCAAGAAAAAAGCTGAACAGGGTTAATTAGCCTAGGTGATTTGTGTGAATTTTTTAGGATTATAATGGATTGGTTTCAAGCAGTATTCTTAGCGTTAATTCAGGGGCTTACGGAATTTTTACCGGTATCAAGCTCCGCCCATCTGATTTTGCCGTCACAGCTTTTGGGGTGGGAGGATCAAGGTGTTGCATTTGATGTGGCTGTGCATTTGGGAACGCTTATTGCGGTGGTGTTATATTTTCGTGCCGATGTATTATCGATTACTGGCGGTAGCATAAGGGCAATGCGGCAACGCCAAACAAATGAATACTTCCTCATGGGGGGGGCTATTGTAGTTGGAACTATCCCTGCTGTTATTATGGGGGGGGGGTTTCATGATTTTATTAGCCAAGAGTTACGCTCAGCGTGGGTGATTGCAGGTACAACGCTGATCTTTGGTGTGTTGTTGTTGGCTGCAGATAATAAAGGTAGTCGAGTGTTACAGCAGCACCAAATGACGCTTAAATTTGCACTAATAATAGGGTGCGCACAGGCAGTAGCTTTGATACCGGGTACCTCTCGTAGTGGTATTACGATTACAGCTGCATTATTCCTAGGTTTTGATCGTACTGCTTCTGCTAGATTTTCCATGTTATTGTCAATTCCGCTTATCCTAGCGGCAGGGTTACTTGAAACGTTAAAGTTAGTAAATGCGGAAGCCCCCGTGCTTTGGGATATGATTGTTCTTGGTACACTGGTGTCAGGGGCTAGTGCTTATTTGTGTATCCACACCTTTTTGAGACTATTAGACCGAATTGGAATGCTACCGTTTGTTATATACCGAATGTTGCTAGGGGCCTTCCTTATATTTTTCATTGCCTTAGCGTAACGCGTTGTCTTCGAGCTGAAGCATTCGCTGTTATAATGGCGGATTTTGAGGCTGGGATTGACGGAAAATCTCGCTATACTGAGTAATTGGGTGTTTGTGACAGAACAATTTGATGGTTTTTGTAAAAGGATGCACTAACTGATTATTATATGAATATTGCTGGTAGCTCACTTCAGTCCACTTATTTACCTGCACCCTCGCGAGATATTCGTGATGCTGAGGGAGCGCTTGCCCGCCGAAAGCAGCAGTTGGAGTCCGAGCAAGAGCAACGCAAGCAGGCATCTCAGCCGGTAGGGGATCAGGAGCGGCCTCGTGAGGGCAGAGATGTGACTCGTGTATCGGGTTTGCAAGCTACCAACAAACAGTATGAGGCTAAGCCAGTTCCAGATTTCACAAAATTATCCAATAGCCAGCAACAAGCCGTAAAGGCTTATACGGAAGCTGATGTTTTTAGCCGTATTGATGGCAATACCGATTTCTTAGGTTCAGTAGATGTGTTCGTATAATAATTCCGCAACAAATAGTTCTGATGTAAATAGCCCCGAATTTGAACAAAACGATATGAATAGCCCAGATGATCATTTAATGAATACTGTTTGCCTACGCGACAGTGGTTTTGAACAACGTTTAGCCGCGCTAGGGTGTAGTGAGTTTGTTTTGCCTTGTGATGTTGTTGATAATTTGGAAGCGTTGGATTCGCATTCTGCAAATTATGTATTATCGCTAGAAAATGACCAAATCCAATTAGCGCCTAGAGATAAGTCAATGGGCAACCCAGTGGTTGTTGATTTCGCAAGTGGCACGATCGGGTTTCGTGGGCGACAGAATGTACGTCAAGAGCTGTTAGTTAAAGCGGTATTTGGGCGAGATAAGAAATCCCCCCCTAGTGTTTTAGATATGACGGGTGGTTTGGGGCGAGACAGCTTTATTCTTGCCTGTGCGGGGTGCAACGTGACAACGCTAGAGCGAAATCCTCTTGTTTTTTTATTGTTGTCAGATGGATTGTATCGCGCAGAAACGAATTTCGAGTTACAAACTATCGTTCAACGTATTGAATTGCACTTTTGTGATGCGGTTGTTGCTCCAGCTATTGCTCTAGATAAGGTCAATTTTGACGTTGTGTATATGGACCCAATGTTTCCGGAGCGGACGAAATCAGCATTGGTCAAAAAGGAGATGCGAGTATTTCGAGATGTAGTTGGAGAAGATGTGGATGTTTATCAGCTTTTCGAGCAAGCAAAAAATGTAGCTCGAAAGAAAGTTATTGTGAAGCGTCCGCGAAAGTCGGCATTTATCAAGGATAAAAAACCGACATATTCGGTGGAAGGTCGTTCTAGCCGTTTTGACGTTTATCAAGTGTAGTAGGTAATGAGAGTTGTTAAGTCTAGTTGTTGACGTTATCCGTGCCCATGGGTTATTTGCCGAATAGTTTGTCGTACTTCTTGATTAAGAATCATTTTTGC
>CAJXZM010000174.1 GCA_913063125.1 uncultured Gammaproteobacteria bacterium
AAACATGGTGCGCCAGGAGTGACTTGAACACTCACATCCTAAGATACTGGTACCTAAAACCAGCGCGTCTACCAATTCCGCCACTAGCGCATTTCATGTTTCTGTCTTACTTCCTTTGCCTATTAGCCTAACAACCGAATTGCTTTGCCTCAGAAAGGATGCGTAGAATAACAGGAATATCATGAAGTTAAAGCTTTTTTTTGCTTTTTTTGAAATTAATTTAAATTACCGCCTATACCTCTCTATTCAGATTTTTGATAAGTGCTTGTTTTTGACGGTCATTCAGCAATTTGAAGATAGGATCCAGTCGCTGAAGCAAAACAGGAATCTTCAATGCCACTATATCGGACTCTCCTGCTTTTAGCTGAAGTAAGGCCTTATCGATAGAGATCGCATCCATAACTCCTGCAGCGGGCTCTAGCACGGCCTCAAGCTCGGATTCGACGTCTTCCCCGGCCTCTGCGCGAATGGAGAAAACTTCACCGCGCCCCATCTTTAATGCTTCACCTAATGCTTCTTTGGCGCCATTCCAGACATCATCGTAGGTAGGCCTACTTCCATAAGCCGGTATGTACACTCCGATTGAAACCGATATAGAGAGAGCCTCCCCTCGTAACTTGGCTTTAAACGAATCCACCACTGCACAGATTCGCCTTGCTAATTGCACGGCCCCCTCAGATTTCGCAGTTGGTAATGACACGGCAAAGCGGGCCAAGCCTAATCGAGACACGGTATCTTCTTTTCGTACGGCTTTTAATAACACCTTGGCGATTTGTTTGATGACACTATCTGCACCGACTCGACCAATTTTTAAGAACAATCCATTAAAATCATTAAGTTCTACCACCATTACGGCAAGATCTTCTTTATGGCGAGATACAAAGGATACGTCTTGCGCCAAACGCTCTCTAAAGTGCTGTTCATTACCCAGTTGTGTTAATGCATCGACCTTGTTGTTTACTTCAAGTGCTTGGGTTTTACGATGGTAATCTGCATGGGCTTGCGCTCGTGCTCGTAAATCGGTGCTATTAAAAGGTTTGGTTATAAAATCAGTGGCGCCTTTATCATAGGCCTGCTCTTTTGCTTCATCATCATTTTCTGCACCCGTCACAACAATGACGGGAAGATTACGAATGCCATCATCTTCGCACGTGCGAATTAATTGCAACAGTTCATAACCATTGAGATTGGGCATATTCAGGTCAGTAAACACTACCTGAATCGCGTCGTCCTCCAATATTTTTTGCCAACCTTCTCGCCCGTCCTCTGCAACAACCACATCAAAGTCTTTACCCAGCATTTTGACAGCGGATTTCCGCATCACCTTGGAATCGTCGATTAATAATAATCGAGGTTTTGCTTCGGTGGATTGAGCATCATCTGGTGGTGCGGTCATGTGCTAAAAAGCCCCTTTATACACTGAAAAGTGTGCCTAGATAGACACAAAAAAGTATGAACAATCATCAAGTGCGCGTTATTCCATCGATTCTCGGTAATAGCTAAGTCATTGAACAGGCGCGAATAACTTAACTATAGACCGAAAAATGAGAAAAGATGAAAAACCTTATAAGGGATACAGACAGTCTATTTTCCAGGATAATCTACTTTTGAGGGTATAACGCTCCCAATTCTTTGTCCAACTGATCTAGGCGACCACTCACCTGGCGTCGACTCGCATTTATGGCTTTAATATCCTGCTCAATATCAATAATTTGACGCTGTAGCTGGCCATTTTTAAACCCCTGAAGCAGCTTCTCCTGCTCAACCGCTAACGTTTTCAGCATATCGCTTTCTACCGCTAGACCTGCCACCTCTTCTTTTAATGCACCAAGATCAGCTACCAACTTATTTTTAAACGTATCACGCTGTCCGAGCTCATCTTGTAGCTGTGACACAGTAAGCGATAACGTCGACGTGCTTTTTTGCTGCGATGCAAGCACTGACTTTTGTTTTTTAGATGTGCTCGATAGCGCTGCGATATTATTCTTATTGGTTTTTATGCCCTTTTTATTTCGCTTGTTAGTGACATCCCAAAGCTTTCTCACTTCACTTTGAAGTAGCGCAATATCTTTTGCTACAGCGCCTTTTTGCTTAGTCAGCGATGTAGTTCTATCATTCAGCTCCGATTTTAGTGACCCCAGAGCTGACTCTGAATCTGTCAAAGCATTGTTAGAGCTCTCTAATTTTTGCGTTACATGTTGCAGCTGCTGCCATAAGTACCAACCACCTGAGCCTCCTGCCACCATAGTAAGTAACAACAGAATAATAATGAACACTTGGGAACTTCCGCCCCCAGAAGAATTACCTGAACGTGCCCCCACTTTTTTAACGGTCTGCTCGCGATGAACCATGTCCTCTTTAGAGGGCTTCATACTGAGATCACTCATAAATTTACTTCACTGGTTACTGCTGTTAATAGAAAATAAGCCGCTATTATCCTTTATTTTCCAATGACTTTATAGAGACTAAATTAACTACCTAAGCACCAACACAATCTACGAGCGATAAAGAATAGTATTCCTCCGTCAACTACATTCTGCTACACATCACCGCTTGCTAACACAATTAGGTTTGGATATGATCTCGCCCCGTTACATTCTGTACTAATTATTTCTACTCCACATCGACAACATGAGGCGTCACGGGTTATGAGTTTACCTAACCGCGAAACCATCCAAATGCTTTGGAAGGTTAAAAAACTGGTTCGAGAAGAATTTAATGTAGCCATTCAGATTAGCCAAAAAGATTTGGAGCCTGTACTGATAGGATTTGCTCAACGAACAACAAACGCCACACTTAAAGCTCTGATATCTCAGGTTGTAGCACCTGCGATCATCACGCAAACCAATAAGGTTAAAAACCTTTACCGTGACGAAACAAATGTTGAGACTTTCGAAACACGTGAAACACTCGATGTACTAGAGGAGAGCAAGGTTTCAACTCCCCACTCATCCGAAGACAAAAAAGACAAGAGGAAGCAGCTCATTTACCGTGGTCAAATTATGTCTCAAGAGTAGCCTGTTGTTTTTCGGCTTCCTGCTGCTTTACTACTTGTTGTTTCCAGTTTTCTGCATATTTAACAATGCTATCTTCCACCGTCATAACCGGTCGATAACCTAATTTTTGCCGCGCTTTATCGATGCTTAATGTCATCGAACGGGAAGTAATCGATACTTTTAACGGCATAATGTCGGGCTCTTGATTTCGCCTTAATAAAATCGCGACACGCTCCGACACCCAACCTGCGCCGTACGCTAATGGATAAGGCACCATATGTGTGAGCTTTGGCATATCGATGGCATCAAATAAATCATCAACCATCCCCCAAAAGTTCACTGGCAAAGGGTTACTAATATTATAAACCCCACCCAACGCCTCTTCTTTACCTAACACGCATAAATCCATTGCGTGTAATAGATTTTCTATAGACGTTACGCTCACCACATTTCGCCCAGGCCCAATACGTTTTAATTTACTCCGCTGGTGCATATGAATAAGGCGAGGAAAGAAGCTTTGATCTCCAACGCCAATAATCAAACGCGGTCGTAACGATACGGTACAAAACTGATCACAGTGAGCTGCCGATACACGGCGCTCAGCTTGGTATTTTGTTCTAGCGTAATTATCTGAAAAGCGTGACGGCAAGTAATCTTCGGTGATATTCAGGTGGTCTCTATAATCAAAATAAATACTCGGCGTTGATAAATTAACCAACCGACTCACATTGTTTTGCTTACACGCGGCAATCACATTATCCGTTGTAACAACATTGCCCTGATGGAATGCTTGATAGTCACCCCATACTCCAGTTTTTCCAGCACAATGCACGACAACATCCATTCCTCTACAGATATGGTTAACAAAATTTTCATCCAGAAGGTCCCCGCGATAAAAATGTGCACCCGTCTTTTTTAACTGCTCGCCAATCGTTGCATTTCTACCACAACAAAAAACCGTTAATTCATGACGACTGCACAGATGTTTCACATAACGCTGCCCTACGAAACCCGTCGCTCCCGTCACCAGTATCTTCATTTATAACCTCTTCAATAAAACCTGTTATTTTTTTCATAAATCGCCGATGGCTTGGCATAAGCGGGATAAAATCCATTATGGGACGAACATGCCCATACCGGTTTTCAACATGCATATCCACGGGGTGCCCTGCTAGCAATGCATCTTTAAACATTCGTTCAGCATTTCGACAAGCTACCGTTTGATCTTTTTGCCCGTGTATAAGATACAAAGGCACGCCATCTTTGGTTAGGTAATTAATAGGATTAACGTCAAAGTAATCATTGGTTTTTTCAGCTGGCTGAAAAATATCTCCCATCAGAGTGTCTTTTTCAGGTCGAAGAGAATAAATGCCCGCCAAACCAACCACACCCTTTACTAAGGCCGGTGAAAAACCAAAGGTTTCTGCATACTGCTGGTTTAATGTCACCAGGCTTGCTAAGTGTGCCCCTGCGGAATGACCGATCATTACCACGCCAGAGCTCACATCAAACCCATGAGATTGACCGTTTACCTGTAACCACCCCAAGGCTTGAGCAATATCATTAACGAAGACAGGAAATCGTACCTCTGGAAAAAGGCGGTATCCTACAACGGCCGTGGCGATACCATGCGCGGCCAACGCCTGGCCAACAAACGCATATTCATCTTTATGACCAGACTTCCAGACACCGCCGTGCACAAAAACGACGCTCATTTTAGACTTAACACGCCGAGGTAGGTATAAATCAAGCTGTTGGCGCTGATGATCTCCATAGGACAAATGCTGCTTTTGAACACTATCAAAGCGGTACGTTGTTCGTCCTAGTCCCCAGAAGACGACTTGCTGAGTCGCACCCATAGCTTTTTCAGCTACTGATTTTTTCGCTACTACCCGCTCTGTCACACATCACCCTTGTATTACTTACTATGTACGCATCAATCTAACACAGACAGCGTGCCGGGCATATATTGGGGTGTTAACAAGCTAACCGTGCCATCTGGAGATACCAAATAAGGCAAAAATACAGATACGTTATCCGATAACCGATGCTCTAACTCAACTCGGATACCTGGTTGACGCCCTCCGGTGTCTTTTCGCTTAGCAACAAAATCAACAAAAATAGCCACCGCACGATACTTCTGCTTCTTATCCAATTGTAACAAGGCCTTTTTAAGGGCTTTTAGTGTTTGCTGTGGCAGAGGTTTACCTTCCTGCTTTGCAGGTACACCGACTAATTTAATCTCTCCATTAGCTTCCATAACTGCAGCATAAGGGTAAAAGGTACCAATATCATTTAGCTGTTGGCTAGCGACAAATATTGCCTCATCAACCAATCGCTGTAACTCTCCTCGCGCTTGCTCTGGGCTCATTTTTTTCGTCATTCTTGGCTGAGCAGCCATTTCCACTCGCTCACTGTCTTCTGCTGCCGCATTCACCTCAAAAGGTGTAGTCATCAAATACAGTAACACCAAAAATATGCTTTTTAGCTGCCCTTTCCGAATGCCCACAATCACCGCCTTAATTATTCATTATCGTACTACTCTTAATCACCGCAGTCTTATTATAGCTATCAGAATGACATTGATAACTTATTCTGGTTGGTTTTTGACTAACGAATGGGAATGATTAATACTAATGACGTACTTCTAGCGCCACGCATATAGCGGACATTAGACATTTTATTAGCAAGGATACAGCGCTGACGCTCATGAACTTCCAACTATTTAATCGACTTTCAAATCGCCTCTTTTTTGCCGTACTCGCAACGGCCTTACTCGTGGGTTTGGCGATCAGTAGCGTTCAAATTTTACTTGACGTACAAAGCGCCGAAGAAACCCTTGAAAAACAGGCCAACCAGCTCTTAGCAATGATGAGGGAACCTGCTACTCAATCTGCCTATAACCTGGACCGTGCAATGGCAGAGCAGGTCATCGAAGGATTATTTCAAAATGAATCTATCTTTTATGCCGCGATAAAAACCGAAACAGAACCGTCACTTGCGACCAATAAAAAACCCCTTCAAAATGCAGAATACCGTGGGCTAAGCAATTTCTTATTTGGACAAAGCCTGTACTTTAGCCTTCCACTGGAAGGCAAGATCAAAACACGCCTGTCTGATCGAGAAAAATACTTTACCGCTACCGCCCATTACGGCTCACTAGAGATCAATGTCGACCCTTCTTATGCCACCAAAGCGTTAACCGAGCGTGGCTTTCAAATCATCTTCAGTGGTCTATTACAATCAATGTTATTTGGCATTGTTCTCTATTTGATTTTTCACGGCATGATTACACGCCCCATGACAAAAATGACAAAGTCACTGGAATCTATTGACCCGTTACAACCTAGCCGAGTGCAACTAAAGGCCCCTAAGGGTCACGAGTCTGACGAGATGGGTACCTGGGTGAACAAAATCAATAGTTTGTTCTCATCCATAGAAAGCCATAACAGTCAACGTCGTGTTGCAGAAGCTCACGTTGAACGTTTAAGTAACTATGACATGCTAACGGAACTGCCAAATCGCATGTTGTTGAATAAACGCATTGAGCTGTCCATTGTTGAGGCCGATGAAAAAAATGCCATCTTTGCAGTATTATGGTGTGCCCTTGATGACTTCAACTCCGTAAACCTGCTTCACTCCTATAACGCAGGAGATCGCCTACTGCTGTCACTTTCTGAACGGCTTCAACATGAGATGCAGGGTATTAAAACCATTTCACGTATTGGCGGAGACGTGTTCTCTCTTGTTCTACCCCTCACCAATACGCACTTAGATGCGGCAAAGTCAGCACAACGCGTGTTAGAACTCATTCGTCGGCCTTTTCAAATTGATGAAATACAGCTCAGTATTACTGCCTCCATTGGTATCTCTGTCTACCCCCACGATGGCGCGACCTCTGATCAACTACTTAAACATGCTGAAAACGTTATGCAACTTGCGAAAGCACAGGGCGGCAACCGTTACCAATTCTTTGTGGAAAGTGTGGATGAAAAAATCAAAGAAACAAAACGCTTAGAAAAATCACTTTCTGTTGCCCTCAATGAGGATCAATTCTCATTACTTTTTCAGCCACAAATTGATTTATCCAATATGAAAATTAGTGGTGCCGAGGCATTAGTCCGCTGGCATCACCCAGAGAAAGGTTTAGTATCACCTGACGAATTTATCCCCCTCGCCGAAAACAACCAAACCATTATTGCCATTGGCAAATGGATTATTGATGAATCTTGTCGAGCATTAAGCTTATGGCATAATGCTGGTTTTTCTCATCTCACAATATCCATCAACGTCAGTGCTATTCAACTACACCAATCCAACCTAATACTTGTCTTAAAGGACACCATTAAAAAGTATCAGCTCAACCCCCGCACGATAGTTTTGGAGATAACGGAAACGGCAGTAATGTCGAACCTAGACGCGGCAATACGTATGCTTAAACACATTAAACAAATTGGCATTCAGATTGCGATTGATGACTTTGGTACAGGGTACGCATCATTAAACCATTTAAAACGACTACCGTTTGACAAGGTAAAAGTCGATAAATCCTTTATTTCAGATATGCTAGATAGCCCAGAAAATACTACGATTGTGGGTGCCATCATTAAGCTTGGACACAACCTTAATATGCAAGTTATCGCCGAGGGTACGGAAACCCAAGAACAGATTAGCTATTTACAACAATGCAATTGCGATTTTGCGCAGGGTTATTACTACAGTCGCCCCGTTAACAGTAATGAGGTGATCAGCCTGTTAAGAAAAGACACTCCTACCAACAAAGTTAACAACCTTTACCCTTTGAACCCTCAAAACCCTGAAGGATAAGCCTCCTGCCTTTTTGAAACATTTCCTCACATTCTTAGTTTATTGCTACAAATCAATGGCTTAGCAAATTTTTCTTCACGCCACCGATCAAAATTCGACCACCCAGTTCTGACAAATTGGCCTCAGTGACCGTATCCAGGTAAAATCCCTCCCACTTAAATAAACAGATAGAAATAAGAAGGTAAAGAGAATGTCAGCAGATCTAGATCCAATCGTTATTGTAAATGGTGCTCGTACTCCTATGGGCGGCTTTCAAGGTTCACTTTCTGGCTGCACCGCGCCGCAACTTGGCGCTACCGCAATAAAAGAAGCCGTATCTCGTGCAGGACTTGAGCCCGCAGACATTCAAGAAGTTATCATGGGTTGTGTACTACCTGCTGGCCTAAAACAAGGCCCTGCACGTCAAGCGGCATTACAAGCTGGCCTACCAACAGCAACAGGTTGTACCACTATCAATAAGCTCTGTGGTTCTGGTATGAAAGCCACTATGCTTGCCCACGACTTGATCAAAGCCGGCACCAACGACATCATGATTGCTGGTGGCATGGAAAGCATGACCAGCGCGCCTTATGTGATGGAAAAAGCACGCGCTGGATTGCGTATGGGCCATGCAGAGATAAAAGATCACATGTTCCTTGATGGCCTTGAAGATGCAGAGACAGGCCGTTTAATGGGTTCATTCGCGCAAGAAATTGCCGATAAGAAAAATCTAACACGTGAAGATATGGATGCCTTTGCAATCACATCCCTTGCGCGTGCTAACAAAGCAATTAAAGATGGAAGCTTTGAAGCAGAAATCGTACCGGTGACTATCAAAACACGTAAGGGCGAGCAAACCGTTACGTTTGATGAGCAGCCTGGTAACGCTAAAATTGATAAAATCCCAACACTTCGTCCAGCCTTTTCTAAAGACGGTACAGTAACCGCCGCTAATGCTAGCTCTATTTCTGACGGTGCATCTGCATTGGTTCTCATGAAAGAATCAACGGCAAAAGCAAAAGGGTTAACACCATTAGCACGTATCGTTGGTCACTCTACACAATCTCAAGCCCCTTCTGAGTTCACTATTGCTCCTATCGGTTCTTTGCAAACATTGTTAGCAAAAACAGGCTGGACAATTGAAGACGTTGATCTATTTGAAATCAACGAAGCATTTGCCATGGTAACAATGATGGCAATGAATGAATTCAGCATCCCCCATGAGAAAGTGAATGTTTACGGTGGTGCTTGTGCACTAGGGCATCCTATCGGATCTTCTGGTTCTCGTATCATTTTGACTCTTATCCATGCGCTTAAGCAGCACGGTAAGTCTCGCGGTATCGCATCATTGTGTATCGGTGGTGGTGAAGCGACAGCAATGGCTCTTGAGATTATCTAATCTCTAATTAGCTGGCCAGCCCAATAAAAAGGCGCTGTCGATATATTCGACAGCGCCTTTTTATTATCACATATGTTGATATTAAGTGCCGTTATTGAAAATGGTTATCGGATATAGTTATCGCATAGGATTATTAGATTTAGTGCTTGGGCAACTTAAATAACTGTCGTATATCTTTCTCTTTCAGCACACCACTATGCCCAACTCTCTTAGCCTCGTTAACAACGTAACTTCTAGGAAGTACACCTGACCAAGTTTTATCAATGGCATAGCGTAACTGCGTAGCCATACCGTCAGCAAAAACCCATGTCGTTAATTTACTCCCCTTTAGGCGCCGATATTGTTCTTCAACCTCCACATGACGCTCTGGGTCATCATCAGTAGATATAAGGGTAATAGGTAACCCTGGATACGATGCCAACAACGCCTCTAACATCGCCAGCTCTTGATAACACGGAGGGCAATCCACAGACCACAACATAACAAGTCGGTTTTCCTTTTGGAATACCTCCTCAACGTTTTCGATCGTAAGCTGCCCTATCGCCTTATCACTAGACAGTACAGAAGAGCTAATAACTACTGAACTTACCAATAACAATAAACGAGGGAATGTTAACCGGAATAATCGTCTCATTCTGACACCTCATACAACGTTAATGCATGCCCAGGTTTATGCCAAAGTAGCAAATCACCATCAAGATGAGGTAATAAAAATGGATAATCTGTTGCCCCTGTAAACTGAGCAACAACCCGAGCATCGCTCCACTGCTCCCCCCGGACAGACGTCATAACCTGGATACTCGATTGAACACCATCAAAGGTCTGCCAAGCCAACTTCAACTTACCATCACCTCCTGTTATTACTGATGGATGTGCCGGCGAATCAGTACTCTTTGAAAAGTGAAACACGGGGCTAACGGTCTCACCAAGGTTATCAGTGTAGGCATAAAATAACCCGCTAGCGCTAGGGCCATCGTTAAACCAGCTCATATGGATACGTTTGTTTTGGGCACTAATGGATGGTCCATGATGAGGGCATCCATCTATTTTCCATTGTTCAAAACTCACTCGCTGTAGAGGTTCCCCTAAAACACCCAAGGCATGATCTCGAATATTGTCGCCAAAGATATGCCGCCACATAACAACTAACTCAGAGCCGCCCTCGGTGGATTCCACTGGTGTTAACGCCAGCCGACAACAAACACAATTACCATTCACATAAGCGGCATTTTGTATCTGTCTCTTTTCTACCGATACATTCGTTTTTAAGAATGAAGGCTTTATTACTGCCCAGTAGATCGAACTACCAACATGAGGTTCCCCCCTTTTCTTTGCTGCCTTCGAATTTCGACCATCCAACCATACGATAGTGACTTCATCAATATCGGAGACAATCATTTCATTAAAACTATGGCCGGCTATTTCTTTATCATCGTTAACAGTTATTGGCGCAGAAAAAACATCCTCTCCTACTTTCAGCCAAGAAAAACGAATATCTGACGTCCACTTCTGAGGTAACTTTTTAATCCATGAGACATAAACATTACCGGCACTATCTACGACAACCTTAGGCCGTTTCTCACCACCTGCAGCAATTTTTTCTGGTGTTGTATTAACACTGACTGGGCGGGAAAACGTCTTTCCTCGGTCATCACTGTAGTTCACGTAAAGATAATCGCTAGCCGTCCACGCAAACCAAATTCGACCTGCGGGCGAAACGCTTGCGGTAACGGTTTTTGCACAGGCGATATTGGAGCCATCACAAACCGCCGTGGTAGTGGCAGCTGTTGATGCCACGCTCTGCGTTAGCATCACCGAAAAAAACAACAACACTAAGCCAACAACATTCGTCACCCGATGAAAACAAACCTGCGTCTTAATCATACCTACTGCACTCGCTCATAATTATTTAAAACGTATAACGACTTAAAACCTATAACCACACACAAACCGTCAAGCTAACTTCCTACTGCAATAAAAGAGACAGGGGAAAGGCGCCCTATATTAACAGACATTTATGCAAACCTAGGTGCGACAATATGTCGCGCCCAGAAGAGGGCAATATGCCATACAATACGCGACTTCGTTTTTAAGGGGTTGTCATGTATACCAAAAAGTATTCCGTGTTTCTTGCAAGCTTGGCCTTGGGGTTTGTAAGTTCCGCATCAATATCAGCAACATCACAAGAAGATACATCACCGCAAGAAGAGACACTTCACGTTTGGGGTGAACAGCAAGATAGTCGGGCAGCAAACTATACAAGTCCTACGAGTGTGCTAACACAAGAGGATATGATTAGTATAAACGTGACAACAACCGAGGACCTGGTTAAATATGAACCTAGCCTTGTTATTCGCCGTCGATTTATTGGTGACTCCAACGGCACGTTAGGCATTCGCGGCTCCAACATGTTCCAAACCTCTCGCTCTATGGTTTTTGCTGACGGTGTACCATTACATTATTTATTAGAGTCTCGCTGGAACGGAGCTCCTCGCTGGACAATGGTTTCCGCCAGTGAAATTGCACAAGTAGAAGTCCTTTATGGTCCCTTTTCTGCTGAATACAGTGGTAATTCAATGGGTGGTGTTGTACTTATTGAGACAGCGACTCCTCAAGAACGCGAATTTCATATTGATGGATCATTTTTCACACAAGAATTTGATGACTATGGCTTTGATGACAATGTCAGTGGTTTTAAGGGATTCATGTCCTTTGGTGATAAGGTTGGGGACTTAAGTTATTTCCTTTCATACAACCATCTGGAAAATGATTCACAACCGCAAATATTTCGTGACACAGGAACCCTTGACCCTCTTCCTGCCTCAATCGAAGCGGTGAATGGTTCCATTGTAGATAATAATAAAACGGGTACAGAAAGGGTTTGGTATGGTGATACCGGTGTTGTTAACACCATCACCGATAACTACAAATTCAAACTCGGGTATGACTTTGACAATTGGTCGGCATTACTTAATGTAGCTTATGAGGACCGACGATCTACAACCGACTCAGCAAACAGCTACGTGAAAGACGATGCAGGAAACACGATTTGGTCTTCAACTGGAGCGACACAAGATGGGCGGATATTTGCATTTAATTCCAAGGGATTAAATGCCAGTGAATCAGATCGTGAAAGTCTGTCAGTAGGCCTTCGTATAAAAGGGGATATTTCAGAATCCACCCAGCTAGAAGTTAATCTTAATCGTTTTGATATATTACGTGATGAAGAGCGATCCTCAGCAGCAAACCCTAATGACCCTGCTTATACGTCTGCAGGAGAAGTCGAAGATTACGACGATAGTGGCTGGAAAACAGCTGAAGTAAAGCTAACCAGTGACAATTTCGGCGCACAGGGGGTTCAATTGGTAACAGGCGTGCGTCATGAAACGTATGAACTCAACAAGGATGTGTACGAATCACCCGATTATACATCAGGAGTAAAAGGGACTGCCAAAAGCCGCTCCGGGGGAAAGACAACAATCAGCGCTATTTACTCTCAAATAAACTGGGATATCAACACTCAATGGGATATGGCGTTTGGCTTGCGTTATGAGCACTTTAAAAGTCACGGTGGTTACTACGATGATAATGATGATCTAACACCGGAACTTGACCTGGTGTCTATTTCCAGCAATTCAACAACCAAGGCATCTCCCAAATTTTCCGTTGGTTATCTTCCAAAAGATGATTGGTTAATACGATATTCCGTCGCAAAAGCCTATCGCTTTCCTATTGTAGAGGAGCTTTTTAGTCAGTATGAAGCCTTCAATACTAAATCCATAGCCAACCCAGAGCTAAAGCCAGAAAATGGCCTTCATCACAATCTTATGTTTGATAAAATAATTGATGGTGGATATTTGCGGATTAATATTTTTCAAGAAACAGTCAAAAATGTTATTGAGTCTCAAACAGAGACAGTCTCAGTCATAAATATTGATACAGGTGAGACTACAGATACAAGCGTAAGAACATTTATCCCAGTCGATGAAGTAAACACCTTAGGTATTGAATTTATCGCTAACGTTCTGGGCATATTTAATCCTCAGCTCGACATGCGATTTAATCTTACTTATGTTGATTCCGAGATCACCAAAAATGATCCGGACCCATCCTTAGAAGGCAATCAATTTCCCCGCATGGCGCATTGGCGCAGCAACTTGCTTGCTACTTACCACATAACAACCCAGTGGGATGTTGGAGGCAGTGTACAATATGCCAGCAATAGCTTTGGTCGCCTGGACAATGAGGACAAAGAAGACAACGTCTACGGCGCACAGGATGGTTACACACGCTTAGGGTTAAAAACCGCATATGCTGTAAATGAAAACACAAAAGTTAGCTTGGGCGTTGACAATCTAACCAATGAAATCAGTTATGTTGCTCACCC
>CAJXZM010000175.1 GCA_913063125.1 uncultured Gammaproteobacteria bacterium
AAAAACGCTAGAGACAAATAAATTTTCTGATCAAAGCTACACTGAGAGAATATGATATGGCGACTTATTTAGTAACGGGCGGGTGTGGATTTATCGGATCACATTTGGTTAAAAATCTATTGAATGACGGGCATAATGTACGGGTTTTGGATAATTTAACTGTAGGAAGAGCAGAGAATATTCCAGATTCAGCGGAGCTAGTGATAGGAAGTGTGACAGATAAATATATTGTTAGATCTTGCATGTGGGGTGTTGATGGATGTTTTCATCTTGCGTCATGTCGATCAAAAAATCGATCACACGAGGGATGGTTATCAACCCATAATACAAATGTCGCTGGCAGTATTAATGTATTTGTTACAGCGGGAGTAAATAGGACACCCGTAGTATATGCGTCTTCTTATGAAGTATACGGAGATAACGCTGATACACCGTTAAAGGAAAATTCACTGGTTAGTCCGCTTAGTTCATTTGGTGTTGACAAATTAGGTGTAGAATTACAGGCTAGGGTTGCAAGCCTTGAACACGGTGTACCCACAACAGGGCTGCGATTTTTTAATGTTTACGGAAACCAAGAAGGTCATAAAGATGGTAATAGTGGCGTTATTTCAAAATTCCAGAAGAGTATTGACAATGATTGTCCACTCATAATATTTGGTGATGGAAAACAAATACGTGATTTTGTTTTTGTAAATGATGCTGTTGTTTTCTTGCGGACGGCACTTGAAAAAGTGACTAGAGCTCCTTCTGTTTTTAATGTTTGCTCAGGAAAACCAATCTCTATGAATTCTCTTGCACAAATGATGATGACGATAAATTCAGTGAATAGGCCAATACGATATCAAAAGCGTGAACGAGGCGATATACGTTTGTCAGTTGGCGACCCTAGAAAATCAATATCTAGACTTGGAGTGGTTGCCAAACAGCCTTTAGTTAGGGGGATTCGCTCACTTATTGACAGAAGTGTGATATGTGGGGATGTTTAACCATATAGTTAACATTCCCATGACTGCTTCTTTCTATATATTGTTGATGGGCTAACCTCAAGCATGGCAGCTGCTTTTGGAATGTTTCCTTGGCATAGATTTATTGCATTTTCAATTACCTCCTTTTCAACAATAGCTAAGGGGCGTATTTCGGAAGACACGGTATCAGGTACTTTTATAGGGTTACTGTTAATTTCCATGGTATTCGATATATCCATGTAATATTTATTGGTTTCTTTCTTGAAGTCAAGTGTATTTAGCGGAGGCGGTAGATGTTCAAATTCAACAATGTCTTCGTTATGTAGAACCATAATATTTCTAATTACGTTTTGAAGCTGCCTAACATTACCTGGCCAAACATATTGACGAAATACGGCGTCAACATCTTGTGAAAATCCCTTGAAAAGTTTACCTTCTTCTTTTGAGTACTTTTTGAGAAAATTATTTGCAATTTGCATTATATCATCACCTCTATCACGAAGTGGTGGTAGATGAATGGGCACTACGTGTAGTCTATAATAGAGGTCTTCTCTCAGAATACCGTCGTTAACCGCTTGTAGTGGATCTCTATTAGTTGCACATAAGAATCTAACATCTACTTTTTCTAGCTTATTTGATCCGACCTTTTGAAAGGTTCCGGTTTGTACAAAGCGCAACAACTTGGTTTGTAAATCCAAATCCATTTCACCAATTTCATCTAAGAACAGAGTGCCTTTGTCTGCCTGCGATGCAGCCCCTTTGCGCTCGCTTAATGCACCGGTAAATGCCCCTTTTATATGTCCAAATATTTCACTTTCCATTAAGTCTTTTGGTATGGCTCCACAATTAAGAGGGACAAAATTCGCTGTTTTGCGATTTCCCTGGTTATGAATGGCTTCCGCCGCAACTTCTTTTCCTGTTCCACTCTCCCCAGTAATAAAAATAGTTGCGGTGCTAGGAGCCGCTGAATCGATTGTTTTGTAGATGGTTTGCATTGCTAAACTAGAGCCTATGAATCCGTGATAATTTTTTCGATTAAAGGAGTTTTGAAAATCATTGACGAGGTGTTTGAGTTTTGACTTCTCTAAAATATTTCTTACGGTTGTTTTAAGCCTGTTTGCATCAATAGGTTTTTCTAAGAAATCATCAGCACCGGATCGGATTATCTCTACAGCCACATCAACAGAACCATGACCTGTGGCAACAATTACCGATGTAGGAAATTTTTTCTCTCTTATCCAGCACAGTATTTCCTGCCCATTCATGTCAGGAAGCATCAAGTCCAATATGACTAAGTCAGGTAAAGTAGATTCAATTTTGGCGATTGCTTCAGCTCCAGAACTAGCAATATCCAGATTAATCGCTTCATCTGTAAGATATTCTTGATAGAGTAATGCTAATGGTTCAGAGTCTTCTACAAGTAGTACGCTGGGTTTATCCTGCATGGTATTGCCTTTTATATGTATAAATGAAAATTATTTGAAGCCTTGTTGAATACGTTCTTCTAATAGTTCAAAGGATTTGTTGGCTAATGATAAGAGATTAGGTGTAAGCCTTGCTACTTTTTGATAATTTTGTTCTTGGCAAAGTTGTTCAATCTCTCTGGCTAGGTGTAATAACGCGAGATTGCTATGTGCTCCGGCACTACTTCCCAGAGTATGTGCTTCAAATTCTAGTGTTTTGTAATCTTGTTTAGCATAAGCTTCTTCAATATTTTGTATGCGTTCTCTCGCATCTTTTATATATAAAGTAAGTAACTTAGGCATAATGCCAGTAGAGGTGTCTCGTATCAGCTGGGATATAGTGGCTTCGGATACGACGTCATGTTCAGCTAACCCGTTATTTTGGGATGGATTGTTTATTTCATCGTCTGCAGCAGTTGGTTCGTCAAATGTGTCATTTTCCTCCCCTTCGTTTTGAAAATTCGTTGCTCCTGACCATAATCCGATGCAATGTAATGTTTCTGACCTATCTATTGGTTTTGTTAGGTAGTCATCCATACCAGCTTCAATGAATCGATCTCTGTCGCCAGATAAAACATGTGCGGTAAGTGCTATTATTGGGATACTTGATTGATCACTTTTTAGAAGTCGAATTTGTTGGGTGGCAGCCATGCCATCCATCTCAGGCATCGATATGTCCATAAGAACAAGGTCATAAGGACGGTTTCTAATGGCTTGAATGGCTTCAAGCCCGTTGGCAACGGTATCTACATGGAGATTGACGTCTTCTAATATATCCTTAACCAACATTTGGTTAGCGGGGTTGTCTTCTGCTAGCAGTATGCGGGTGCCAGCATCTGGCATGAGCTTTAGTTCGTTGTGCTTTCGTGTTATTTCATCTTTTAGGTGTTCAGCTGACTCCAGGTTGGCTGTAAAGGTAAATGTGGTTCCACTACCCACCTCACTGGTTAGGTGAATTTCTCCTCCCATCAGTGTTACCAATTTTTTGCAGATAGCTAAGCCTAATCCTGTACCTTCGTAGCGCCTTGAGTGAGTTTGATCTGCCATTGTGAATTCGTCAAAAAGCGTATCCTTGACCTCATCAGGTATTCCAACGCCGGTATCTTTTACAGAGCAAAGAAGGACAAAATCACCTTTTGTCTTTCTTTCGCTGGTAGAGGAAGCAATGACCTTTATGCTACCGTAGGATGTGAACTTAATTGCATTACTAATAAGATTTATGAGTATCTGACGTAATCTATCTGGGTCTCCTTTAACATAATTTGGGAGATCTGGATGTACTATAAGTTCAAGATTGATATTTTTGCTATCGGATTGAGATTTGAGTAATTCTATTGTGGAATCCAGCAGTGTATAAATATTAAACCCACTATTCTCTAGCTCCAATCTATCGGCTTCCATTTTGGAGAAGTCTAGAATGTCGTTAATAATGGTAAGTAGTAATTCTCCAGATACTCTTCCAGTTTGTACCAAACTCTTTTGTTCTTTGTTAAGGGGAGTCTTTTTTAGAAGTCCTAATACGCCTAATACAGCATTCATTGGCGTTCGAATTTCGTGACTCATAGTGGCCAAAAAACCTGATTTTGCACGGCTGGCTGTTAATGCTTGATCATGTGCTATTTGTAATTCCTCTGTACGCTCTCCTACTCGTTTTTCCAAAATAACATTTGTATCTTGTAGGGATGCTTCTCTGGTATTAATGATAAATGCCATGGAAATAATATCGGTGCTTAATCGAGATATTTCTTTGAATATATATGATTTTGATTTCAAATTTGTGATTTTATTGCTATTTTTATTAGGGCTAAAATCACCTTTAGCTATCTGTTTTGTTGCTTCTCTTATTTCTTGTAAAGGATTGATTATTAATATTTTGTTTATCCTGAAAATAATGAATATAGAACATACAGATAACAGAAAAAGTACTGTTACAAATTGCTTTATAATATTGTCTCGCGTGTTAAGAAGATTGTCATTGTTGAGGTTTCCATCTAAGCGCAATAATTTACTTTTTATAGAAAAGTTTGTTTTTTTTGTGTTATATGTCTGTTTTCCTAAGGATAGAACCAGTTTGTTCTTATAGAATAATCTAAGACTTTCTTGTTTTTCGTCGTTATACCATACGTCCTTAAAAATATTTGAATCAACGGGGAATTCTGTTAGTAAAATGCCTTCCGTTGATTTGTTATATCGTATATTCTTTGCGAAAGAGAAATAATTAACTCCGGATTTATGATGGATCCTATATTCGGTAGCACTTTTAGACTGTAATATGTTTTTTATCCAAGGGTCATTGTTATATGCCAAATATGGCTTTGGCATTGTTGAGTGTATTTTGTTCCCTTCGAAGTCTAAGAGTGTTAATTGGACCGTCTTTCCTAAGAAACGAATCGTATTCATGTATTCTTTTAGCCCAATTTGTAATGAATCAGGTTGCATAACTGCTTGAGAAAAAATTGGGTGCTGAGAAATATCATCAATAAGTATAAGTTGGCGATCGATAAAATCGTTAATGGAAACGCCATAATATTTAATTCTTTTGTTAAAGTCTTGCTGTTGTATTTCTCCAAAATCTCTTTCAAGGGATTGATACAAGAATAGAGAAACTGAAACACCAAATACTAAGAATGTTGTTATTAGTACAATCCCTATTCCCTGTGAAACGGCTATGTGCTTTTTTGTAGTATCTATTTCCTCAATTGGCATGAAGATGTATTCCATTTAACTTGCCGTAGTAGGCCATAGAGAAATCGTTGATGTCGAGCGCTTCATGAGCATCTTTATCGCTTTCGGAGTACACAGAGAAGGGTTTTTTGTACGTTTTTATTAGCCCTTTAATAGGGGATTTAATGTTTTCCAACGTTTCCCTTATTATTTCTCTGTCAGCTCTTATATGGCCAGTCATAAGGTTGTTTCTTGATGCTTGTCTGAATGCAGCAATCAGAATTTTCGTTAGATCGTAGGTATGGATAAATCCCGTTGGCGCCTTTATATCGATGGGTTTTTTTATTGTATCTGGAAAAATATTACTAGCTTGGTCAAATACTTTTTGTTGAAAATCATTTAGAGGATCGAGAAATGAGAATCGTGTTTGAATAAAATTCAGAGAGATATTTTTTCTTATGCTGTGGGTAATGATTTCGGGAAAATCACCCCCTGTAATTCCCCAATGGCTAAAAATGGGTAATCGATTTTCCGGTGAAAGGGATTCCATTGCAGTAATAATGACTTTACCTTCAGTTGAGTTTGCTACTAGAAAAATTGAATCTGCCCCTTCTAGTCTGATTTTCTGAATATTCGCTATTGCCCTTTCTTTTGAAATCCCCCAGTTGAACCAAGTGATACTGCTTGGCTCTACGTTAAACTTTCTTAGAGCGGCACTCATCGTTTTTTTATTTGCTTTACCCCAACCTGTTTGTTCTAGAAGAAGTGCTGGTTTTGATACTTTCGCCTTTTCAATGGCATATTTTGTTATGACATACCCGGCTTTACTATCGTCGATAGATAAGCGAAATATCCAGTTAGGGGTGTGGGGGTAGCGAGTTATAGGTGTTGCTGCTGCCCAAGGGTCTAGGATTAGAATTTGGTTTTTGTGAATCCGCTCTAGATTAGCGAGTAAAGGGGGGGAGTGAAGGCCGCTGAATAATGCTAAAGCTGAGGTGTCCTGGGAGTATTGATTTAAATGTTTAGTTGCTCTTGGGGTGCTACCTTTGTGGTCTAATACTTTAACCGTTACAGGGTAGCTGCCTAGCATATAACCTACTTCCGATAATGCTGTGCGAAGGCCTTGTTCTATGGACTCTCCTGAAGATCGAGCATTTGTACGATCTGCGCTGATATAAATCGTGAGTTGTTGATACGTTTCTGCATAACCACATGTAGCATTCATGCAGAATACTATAAGCCCCAAGATGGGTATTTTTATTAAGAGCTGTGTTTGGTGCACGATATAATATCCATAAGATGGCTTGGAGGTGGCAGGTATATCGTTAGTGTAGTTCAGCGTGGGAATATGGGCGAAAAAAGTGTATGGTTGGCAGTTGTTGGTTTGATACTTATGTTGTTGTTTTTATTGAGATTTATGTTTTTCAACATTTTGTGGGTTTTATTGCTAGATTTTTAGGATTCGAGGAGTTTTGAGTTTGTTAGATTTGTACAAATCAAAGGGTTTGCTCTTAATGTTGCTGGGAACGATATGTTTTTCAGCTAAAGCAGTGCTTGTTAAGTTAGCTTATGGTTACGGGATTGATGCGGTAACGTTAATGACATTGCGGATGGGAATTTCATTGCCGTTTTATGTTGTGATTGGGTTTTTTGTATTACGTGCGAATCAGTTGGCAAATTTAACGGCGAATGATCACATGAAAATCATTGGATTTGGTGTGGCGGGCTATTACCTAGCAAGCTTATTTGATTTGATGGGTTTACAATATATATCCGCTGGTTTTGAGCGTCTTATCCTATTTCTTTATCCAACGATTGTATTGGTTATATCAGCGTTTATTCTTAAGCGTCGTATTCAAAAAATGGAGTGGATTGCGCTGATTTTTGGTTATATGGGCATAGTGATTGTTTATGTTCATGATGTGCAGTTTTCCGGTGAGAATATTACACTAGGTATGTTATGGGTGTTAGGTAGTGCAGTAGCCTTTGCGATTTATATTGTCGGTAGCGGCCAGATGTTTTCGAAAATTGGCACTATGGGGTTTACTGTTTATGCGATGAGTGCGGCAAGTGTTGCAATTGTGTTGCACTTTTTAATTACAAGGCCGTTAGAAAATCTTAACGTCGTGCCAGAATTGTGGATGATTGCTACGACCATCGCAATCGCATGTACGGTTATTCCAACATTCTTAATGGCTGAGGGTATTAAACTATTGGGGGCACCAAAAGCTGCATTAGTAGGCTGCGTGGGGCCTGGTTTTACCGCTTTATTTGCCTTCTTTATATTGGGAGAAATTTATACCTGGGTTCATTTTGTGGGAATGTTATTGGTTTTGTCAGCAGTATTCATGGTTGGCCGAAATAAAAAGGAAGGGTAATTATGGCGATTGAAATTGAACGAAAATTTTTGTTAAAAAGTGATGATTGGAAAATCGATGAGCAAGGTAATGAAATAGTTGGTACTGCCTTTCGACAAGGTTATTTAAAAACTGAGGACGCAACGGTGCGTGTTCGATTGGAAGGGGATCGCTCAAAATTAACCATCAAGGGGAAAACAGTGGGTATGTCCCGCTTAGAGTATGAGTATGATATCCCTCTGGCTGACGCCAACGAAATGTTAGATAAGCTTTGCCAAAAACCGTTGATCGAAAAGACCCGTTACCTGCGAAAGGAAGGTGAATTAACCTGGGAAATTGATATTTTTGAAGGTGAAAACACAGGATTAATGATTGCTGAAGTTGAGTTGACGAGTGAAGACCAAACTGTGCCTTTGTCCTCGTGGGTTGGCGAAGAGGTGACGGGTGATGTAAGGTACTACAACAGTAAATTGGTGAATAATCCGTTCTCGCGTTGGTAAACGGGTATTGGTTAACGACAAAAAGGTGAAGTGAAGTGGAAAGTCTTTTAGCAGAATATCCGGTGATCGTTGAAAGTCCTGTTATTTGGGGCGATATGGACGCTTATGAACATGTTAATAATACTGTGTATTTTCGATATTTCGAATCTGCAAGAATTGCTTTTTTTGATCAATTAAAATTTAAAGAAGTTAAAGATGAAACGGGAATTGGACCAATATTGGCATCAACACAATGCCGATTTCGTATACCTTTAACCTATCCTGATACAGTATCTATTGGGGCTCGTGTTTCTGATGTACAGGGTGATCGATTCACTATGCATTATCGAGTGGTGAGTCATCAACATAAGAAGGTTGCTGCGGAAGGGGAGGGTTTGTTAATTGCATATGACTACAAAGCGTTAACAAAAGCGGCGTTACCTGAGATTATTTATCAACGTATTCAGAAACTGGGTAGCGACCAGTAAGACCGATAGAAAAGAAAGCACCAACGGCTTAACACTTAAAGTGTTAAGCCGTTGGTGCTTATTCGAGTATCATTTACTACTAAGCCCCAGGTTGTTCCATATACTTAAGCTAGGTTCAACCTGATTTAATGTGTAAAAGTGTAATCCAGGCGCACCTAAATCGAGTAACTGTTCGCAAAGGTTGGTTACTACCTCTTCACCAAATTTTGTGATGTAGTCTAGATCCGTTGCATGGCTTTCGATACGTGTACGAATCCAGCGAGGGATTTCTGCTCCACACATATTGGAAAAACGCATCAAATTATCATGATTGGTGATAGGCATTACCCCTACGACGATAGGAATATTAATGCCCATCTTCTCGCAGCTATCAATAAAGAATTTATAAGCATCGATGTTGTAGAAATATTGGGTGATGGCACTATTGGCGCCAGCGTCTACCTTTGCTTTGAATGCTTGTAAATCGGCGTCCATGGATTTGGCTTGAGGGTGCATTTCTGGATAAGCGGCAACTTCAAGATGAAAGTGATCGCCAGTCTCTTCGCGGATAAATGAAACCAAATCACTGGCATATTGTAGTTCACCCACGGATGAACCCATGCCTGATGGTAGGTCGCCGCGTAAGGTGACAATACGGTTGATGCCATTATCTTTGTATTGGTTGATAAGGCCGCGTAATTGCTCACGAGTATCACCAACGCAAGACAGGTGAGGTGCTGTGTTGATACCTGTAGACGTTTTTGTTTCGGTAACGGTGTCAAAGGTGCGGTCGCGTGTTGAGCCGCCAGCCCCGTAGGTGACTGAAAAAAATGCGGGGTTTAGTTTTGCAAATTCTTCGCGGACGGCTTTTAACTTTGTTATGCCGACATCGGTTTTGGGTGGGAAGAATTCAAAACTAAAACGAGGTTTGTATTGCTGTTGAGATTTCATAATGGTTCACTGCGTTTTCTTTTACTTTGTAGTATTGGGAATTAACCATTTTAGCGGATCATCGAGAGCGTACTTTGTTCGTTATGTACTGTCAGAAATCGCAAAATATCGCATCCATGCGCGCTCGACTGCGGCGTCCGTGCCGCAGACGTTTCTGACAGTACATAACGAACAAAGTACTTATCACTAGATTTGCAGTCCTACTAAATAGCGAGATCTATTAATACTTATACGACTCAGGCTTATAAGGCCCATCAACAGGAATCTTAATATAGTCAGCCTGCTGTGATGTCATCTGAGTGATAACCCCACAGAAACCTTCTACCATATCTCGAGCAACTTCTTCGTCTAATTTCTTAGGAAGTACTTTTACATATAAGTTTTCTGTTTTCTCTGCTTCTGGCAGATCAGCAAATTTCGCTTCCCAAAGGTAAATTTGTGCAAGTACCTGGTTAGCAAAAGAACCATCCATAATTCGTGATGGGTGACCTGTGGCGTTACCTAGGTTTACCAAGCGGCCTTCAGATAAAAGAAGTAAGTGATCGTCAGTTTCACCACTACGAAGAATTTTGTGGACTTGAGGTTTAACTTCAATCCATTCCCAGTTCTTACGCATAAAGGCGGTATCAATTTCACTGTCAAAGTGTCCGATGTTACAAACAACGGCACATTTTTTAAGAGACTGAAGCATGTTTTTATCACAAACATCAACGTTTCCTGTGGTGGTTACCACTAGGTCAGTGCTTTGTAATAATGTGGTATTGATGCAGTCGATGTTGCCAGTGTTTACACCGTCAATGTAAGGGGATATAACTTCGTATCCATCCATACATGCTTGCATGGCGCAGATAGGATCGATTTCACTAACACGAACAATCATACCTTCTTGACTAAGTGATGCAGCGGAGCCTTTACCTACGTCGCCGTAACCAATAACAAGAGCTTTTTTACCGGCAAGTAGATGATCAGTACCACGTTTGATTGCGTCGTTTAAGCTATGGCGACAGCCGTATTTGTTGTCATTTTTGGATTTGGTTACTGCATCGTTAACGTTGATTGCAGGAACTTTAAGTTCACCTTTTTCTAGCATTTCCAATAAACGGTGTACACCAGTGGTTGTTTCTTCAGAAATACCGTGGCACTTAGATAGCAGTTCTTGATAATCGGCGTGTAACATTTCTGTTAAGTCACCACCGTCGTCAAGAATAATGTTGGCATCCCAAACGTTGCCATTCACTTCAATAGTTTGACGAATACACCATAAAAATTCTTCTTCGGTCTCACCTTTCCAGGCAAATACTGGAACGCCTGCAACGGCAATGGCCGCAGCAGCATGATCTTGAGTAGAAAAGATATTACAAGATGACCAACGGACTTCTGCACCTAGTTCTACTAATGTTTCAATTAATACAGCAGTTTGGATTGTCATATGAATACAACCCATGATTTTGGCGCCAGCCAATGGCTTAGATTCTTTATATTTACGACGTAATGCCATTAGTGCGGGCATTTCTGTTTCTGCGATATCTATTTCTTGACGGCCCCAATCGGCGGTGGAGATGTCTGCTACTTTGTAATCAGTAAATTCGCTCATAATCTTTTCCTAAAATATAGTATGTGTATTTTATAAATTGGCAGCTGCTTTTAATGCGTCAGCTTTGTCTGTTTTTTCCCAAGTGAAGTTGGGTTCTTCTCGACCAAAGTGACCGTATGCTGCGGTAGCTCGATAAATCGGTCGACGTAAATCTAACATTTCAATAAGGCCTCGAGGACGTAGGTCAAAGTGTTCACGAACTAAGGTTACAATAATTTCATCACTAATTTTCCCGGTACCAAACGTATTTACACTGATAGATGTAGGTTCTGCTACACCAATAGCATAAGACACTTGAATTTCACAACGCTCAGCAAGTCCCGCGGCAACAATGTTTTTGGCAACATAACGGCCAGCGTACGCAGCAGAGCGATCCACTTTCGATGGGTCTTTACCAGAAAAAGCCCCGCCACCGTGACGAGCCATGCCGCCATAAGTATCAACAATAATTTTACGGCCGGTTAATCCACAGTCACCAACAGGGCCGCCAATGATAAATTGGCCAGTAGGATTGATGTGGTATTGGGTATCTTTATGTAGCCATTCTGCCGGCAATACTTGTTTGACGACCTGCTCCATAATGGCTTCTTGAAGATCCTTTAGTTCAATCTCAGGATCATGTTGTGTAGAAAGCACAACGGCATCAACAGCGACAGGTTTGTTATTTTCGTAACGTAAGGTGACTTGGCTTTTTGCATCTGGACGTAACCAAGGGAGTACACCTTGTTTACGTAATTCTGCTTGGCGTTGTACTAAGCGGTGTGAATAATAAATTGGGGCGGGCATCAATACATCAGTTTCGTTTGAGGCATAACCAAACATTAATCCTTGGTCACCTGCGCCGAGATCTTTATCTTCAGCCTCATCAACTCCCATCGCTATATCACTAGACTGCTTGCCGATAGCATTTAATACGGCACATGAAGCACCATCAAAACCAACATCTGAGCTGTTGTAACCAATGTCTAAAATAACATCACGAACGATGTCTTCTAAATCTACGTAGGTATTGGTGCGAACTTCTCCGGCAATAACTACCATGCCGGTTTTTACCATGGTTTCTACGGCAACACGGGAGTTGGGGTCATCTTTAATAATGGCATCCAATATCGCGTCAGATATCTGGTCGGCCATTTTGTCCGGGTGACCTTCCGATACGGACTCGGATGTGAAAACAGAATATTCGCTCATCATTAGTTTCCTTGTTTTGAGGTACTTAATTTACGTCAGTCTTTAGTTCTTCAAATAGCTCTTTAAATAGTTCTTAAATTATTTTGATATTTCAAATCGTCTTACTTGTACCTGGAATCCGTTTCGTAACCCCAGGTATAAACTTTCTTTGTCTTCAAAGCCTGCTGCCGACGCCCATTGGCTGAGTTCGTCTGGCTCAAAGCCAAGCCAAAGATCGCCGCAGTTATCAACCGCCCAGCTTTGATCGTGACGACATAAATCGGTCACAATAAGCGAGCCACCATTACTTAATAATTTAGCACTATCATTAAAAACATCGGCGGGAGAGGGCACGTGATGTAAAACCATATTGCAAACAATATGGTCGGCGTTAAGTTTTTCGTTTAGGGCGGTTTGTGTATCACCCAGCATAAAAATGATATTGGCTAATGGTTGTTCTTGGCAGTAAGACTGGGCTTTATCTAACATTTCTTCAGAAATATCTAAGGCGATAACCTGATCACATAAAGGAGAAAGCATTTTTAAGAAGGCACCTTCACCGGGGCCGATTTCAATAATACATGCAGGTTTCTTTGGAACGGTGTTTAAGGTATGCAGTAATAAATCTTTTGCATTGCCAGCATATTGTGCAAAAGGGGCGATTGATTCTTGTTGTTCACGAAATTGACTGGCATGTTTATTAAAGAACAATTTTGCCGCATCAGCTCGTTGTTGTTTTACCTGCTGGATGTTGTTGAGTACCGGTTGGGAGAGGTCGACAAAATCAATGGCCTGATAAAGTGACTCTAGCAATTGCCCAAACATCGTTTGATTGTCTGCCAACGCACGCCGATAGAAAATGGAATTTCCTTCTCGGCGAGTAGTGACGGCTCCAGCCTTTGCTAACACCTTTAGGTGATGGCTCATGCCTGATTGTTTGATATCAAATATATTGCAGAGTTCTTGGACACCTAGAGAGTCTGTTTTTAATGCTCGTAGAACTTCTAGGCGAAGGGGGTCTCCAGTGCCTTTTAGTAATGATGCGATGCTCAGGAAGCTTTCATTAGCGATATCGGCTTCTTGAAGGGGAGGTTGACTCATAAAGTAAGGGGGCTCTGCGATTATTTGATGATCTCATCTGAGATTCAGTAAAAGCAGCATAGCAGCGATTCCATCTATATCAAAATATTTTGATATAGATTTGTTAAAAACCCAAGATTATCCTGCTTTTGCCTCTGACCTTGGGGTTTTCAAGGGTAAACAAGAACAAATGTTTGATGACAGACGCCAGGTAAGCGACAATAGCGCCACATTTTTCCAACGCATTTCAATCTATTTGATAAACTATGCGTCAATCAACCAAAGTTATTTAGGAGTCAGCCTGAATGTCAGCTCGTCAAGAATTAGCCAATGCAATACGTGCATTAAG
>CAJXZM010000176.1 GCA_913063125.1 uncultured Gammaproteobacteria bacterium
AATTTGCATGCAGATTTTACAGTCAGGGGCGGCTTGATGTACTGCTTCGGTGATGATTAGGTGGTTTGCCACATCATTGCTATTTCTCATCATGGCACTGCCGGAAAAGGGTGAGCCCTCTGTGTTGGGGGCGATTCCACCGGTCATGATCATGCCAACACCCCCTTTGGCCCGCTCTACAAAGTAGGCGGCTAGCTTGTTAAAGCCGTCATGGGCTTCCTCAAGCATGGTATGCATAGAGCCCATTAGCGCGCGGTTCTTGAGTTGAGTGAATCCCAGATCCAGTGGTGAAAACAAGTTAGGGTAGTGTTTCTGGCCGTGACTCATGGCTGTGCTCCGCGCTTTTTTTGATCAGAGAGAACATGCTTAGGCATGTTTTGTGAATTATCAGAATAATGGCTCTTTTGGGCGCAGAAAAGGACATGAAGATACAAAATGCTTGATAAAAATGGTCAATCAGTCAGATATTGCTGATAGATTGTCCATTTCGGTCAATTGGGGGCATTTGATGTCAATACTTTTAGTGATGTTATTGATTACTTTAGAGATAAGCGCCACGGACTTACAGGGCATAGGCCCACATTGAAGAAGTCTTTATGGCGAAAATAAGATGACTTAGTGAGGTTTTTGTTATGGAATTTAATGCGTTGCCGATTAATGAAAAGGTCGCAAATAATGTAAGGCGTGTAGAGAGCGTAGTTAATACAGCAGTTCGAGGTTATGAAAAGTTGGCATCGTTGGTGGGCGGGGGAAGGAAAGGCCCTTATGATGACAAGAATTTTGAATTCGTTGGTGGTGCTAGGGACAATTTGCGAATGAAGCACTATGACAAAAGTTTGCGATTGCTTTGGAAAGCCGAGCACCATTTGCCTCAAGGTAACTTTAGGGACATGACAAAAGACGAAAAAGTCTTTATGTCCCAAGCGAAGCAAACCCTCAATAAGAAAGAAAGAATTCAGATTGACCGTTTTTCTAGCGATGAATATAAAGAACTCATTAATCGGGAATACACACAAGAGCAGAAGCAGGCAATTATTAATATATTGTCGATTATTGGCCACGGTGAAGCGTACGCGTGGATGGTAGCGGCAGAAGTGCTTACGGATTGTAAAAGTACGGGTGGGCGAGCTGCGTTAACGATGCAGGTGCTGGAGGAGGCTAAACATTTTGTGGTGTTGCGCGAGTTAATGTTGGCTTGGGATTGTGAGATTCCTCGGTTTACCGTTTGGGAATATATCGTATTGGAACGTACGTTAAAATCCACAGGTATGGAAAAATTTTTCGGTATGAATGTCGTGGTTGAGAATGTCGCCATGGGTATTTTTGGTATGCTTGGTGAGCTTCCGGGGTTAGAGATTCTAAAAATGTTTCACCTTGATGAGTCACGCCATACCGCCCTTCCGTATAATTATTTTGAAGAAATGCCCATGACGTGGTGGCAGAAAAATAGCCCTTTCGCTCAGTTTCGTCGTTTAATGATGGTGTTGCCTGCGGTGCCGATGATGGCGTCGTTAGAAAAAGACATGGCTGTTCTGGGGGTTGATTCGTTGGAGTTTGGTGGGGCAATGTTAAGAAAGATTGCCCATATGAAAGATCGGGTTGGGTTTAATACCTTTATCCCATCGTCAGTATTAAAAGAGTTTGTGAATGATGCCTTTAATGTGTATGCGAGTTACTCTCGTCCTGATCATACGACAAGACGATTTGTTGAAGCGGATACGGTGATGGGTGAAGATATGCAAGCGATTGAAAAGGAATTGTTTGATCTTTATTCTACAGGGAAGAAGGTTTCTGAGTTGGCTAGTCGAAAAATTCTGGACTGGCGTAATGCTGCGTAACTATTATTAGTCGATTTCTGCGCTAATATTGTAACGGAGTTTTCCCCGTCCAGCGTTTAAAGGCTCGATGAAAAGAGCTTTGTTCTGCAAAGCCTAGCAATAAGCTGATTTCCATTAATGACAATTTTGCTTCTTGTACTAATGATACGGCAATTTCTTTTCGTACGTCATCAATAAGGCCTTGGTAGGTTAAACCTTTTTTGTCTAACTTTCGGCGTAGTGTGCGTTCTCCCATGCTTAAGTGTGTACTGACAAGTGCAAGGGAGGGCGTGCCATGAGAAAGATTGTTGATGATGTAGGAACGCAGCTTTATAAGCCAATCATCTTGCATTACAGCGTTGTGGTATAGCTCAACGGTTTTTTCAAGCATTAATTGATGCAGGCGAGGGTCGTGATGCTGTAGCTTGTAATGCAGTGCATTTTTTTCTAGTGGAATGTAGAGGCTATCGGATTCGAAATAACAGGGTGCCTCTAATATTGTCGTGTACTCTTCTGTGGGGCATTCGTTTTTCCAAGGAAAATGGAAACTTTCACTGGGTCCCTCAATAGCAGTCCAGCGATTAATAAAGCCTAGGATGCTAGCAATGATATATTCAATAAAATGGCGACTGTACTTGTCAAAATCGCCCTTGGTTGTTGTCCCCTCTATCCATGCTTTTCCATCCTCTTGATGTACACTTAACGTGTATTGGTTGGATATTAATTTCGAATATTTGTCTAGGGTGGCCAGTGCTTTTCCGGTGGTTTGACAGGTTTGAATTAGGTAACCTAAAAACCCCCAATGTTTGGTTACTGAAAACGCACCACAGCGAAGGGCAATAAGGGCATCGTTGGTTTCATTCTCTGCAAATTGAAAGGCTTCACCTAACAGTGAGGAGGGGATAAAGCAGTGGCCAGGACTGTTATCATTAATGAGATTAAATTGCTGAATCAGTGAGTCAGGTAGTGAAATGTTTTTTTGCGACAGGAACTCGGAAAGCGTAAGAAATATATCGGCTGATACGAGCCATTGATTGTTATTGTCGCTGGAGGTCATAAGGGATCTGGCCAGTCGCTGATTTAATGATATGTTTTAGTGGTATGTTCTGTGCACCTTTGTTTTTCTAGTATTCATAATGTCAGCTTATTGTGCGAATGACAAATGTTGTACATTGCCAGGTATACGTCGAGTATAATCTTGTATATTTAGCTGTTTCGAGGCGCGTAATCAAAAACATCTGACTGTACTTGATGCTCTTTTATGCCTGTTGCTAAAAGGTCATCTAACACCGCATAGGCCATGCCTGGTGAGCCGCATAAAATAATTTCTGCGTCGTCGGAAACGTTATGGTCCTCCAGCATAGCTTTGTGAACAAACCCCGTTCTATCTTGCCATGCAGTGTCTGGTTCAGAAATAACGGGTGTGTAATGAATGTTGTTATTTTCTTTTGCCATATTAAGGAAGAAATCATTAAGAAATAACTCGTCGGCCGTGCGAGTTCCCCAGTAAATGAAAACCTGTCGATGGGTTTGAGCGCTAACGCATTGCTCTGCGATGCTTTTGATTTGTGATATGCCCGTACTGCCGGCCACAAGAAATAAAGGGGCTGTGCTCTCAGGGTTCTTCAGGTAACAGTTACCGTGAGGCAGAGATATGTTAACGACATTGCCAACAGTAAACGCTTTTCTAAGTCGACGAGAGCGTTCGTCTTTATCGGAGAACCCTATATATAGTTGAAGTGTTCGTTCTTTATTGGGGATGTTAGCGATGGAAAATGCACACTCTGTTTCTTTATCAAGGATAACTTGTAAATATTGGCCGGGATGAAAGTCGATTTTTTTGCCTGCAGGTAAGCGTAATACGGCTTCAATGGTATCGTTGCCCATTGGGGTGATATTGGTGGCTTGGCATGAGGCGTTAATCATTTTATGTTCTCCAGGGGCCAGTACCCCTTCTATAAAAATTGAACAATCAGATCGTGGTTGTGCTAAGCAAAACAGTACGTCGTCAGCTTCGTTATCATTGGCACGGATCTGTTTGTCGTTTGTTGTAATGTTCAGTGTGCCTGATTCCAGGCTTCCAGCGCAAACAAAACAGTTGCCCGCATCGCACCCGTAGGGGAAGCGAAATCCTTGAGCCATCGCGGCTTCTAGGATGGTTTCATGTGGAGCAACGGTAAGTGTGATGTTTCGGGGTAAGATTTTTACGCGATAGGACATAACTGAAGTGTAGAGCATTTGGCTGGGTATTAAACCAGGCGGTATGCAAAGCACCGGGTTAAGGCCTTATAGATCACTAAACAAAGAAGCCCTAACAGGGTCTGCTAGGGCTTCTTTGTAGCGGATGAAATAGGTCTATTTGCGTTTCATAGAACCAAAGAATTCATCATTTGTTTTGGTGGCTTTCATCTTATCAATAAGGAACTCAACGGCAGCGGTTTCATCCATCGGATGAAGGATTTTACGCAAAATCCACATTTTCTTGAGCTCTTCTTCACTGGTAAGTAAGTCTTCACGACGAGTACCAGACCTGTTGATGTGAATGGCAGGGAAGACACGTTTCTCTGCTATACGACGATCAAGGTGTAATTCTTGGTTACCGGTACCTTTAAATTCTTCGAAGATAACTTCGTCCATTTTAGACCCAGTGTCTATCAGGGCTGTTGCCATGATAGTTAGGCTGCCACCTTCTTCGATATTACGTGCAGCACCAAAAAAACGTTTTGGTTTTTCTAGTGCGTGGGCGTCAACACCACCGGTTAGTACTTTACCGGATGATGGGATAACGGTGTTATAAGCACGTGCAAGACGGGTGATAGAATCGAGCAAAATAACTACATCTTGTTTGTGCTCAACGAGTCGCTTGGCCTTTTCAATAACCATTTCGGCTACTTGGACGTGTCGTGCTGGTGGTTCATCAAAGGTACTGGCAACCACTTCACCACGAACCGTCCGGCTCATTTCAGTTACTTCTTCCGGACGCTCATCAATAAGTAACACAATGAGGTGACAATCAGGGTTGTTACGAGTGATGGATTGAGCGATGTTCTGCAGCATCAATGTTTTACCTGCTTTCGGAGGTGAAACAATCAAACCACGCTGGCCTTTTCCAAAAGGCGCCACTAAGTCGATAATACGTGCTGTAATATCTTCTGTGCTGCCATTTCCAAGTTCCATCAACAAACGTTCGTTGGGGAATAAAGGCGTTAAGTTCTCAAAAAGAATTTTGTTTTTGGCGTTTTCCGGAAGGTCAAAGTTGATGTCGTTAACTTTGAGTAGCGCAAAATATCGCTCTCCATCCTTTGGTGGCCGGATTTTGCCGGATACGCTATCGCCTTTACGTAAATTGAAGCGACGGATTTGGCTGGGAGAAACATAAATGTCATCTGGGCCAGCAAGGTATGAACCTTCAGCAGAGCGCAAGAAGCCGAAGCCATCTTGCAAAATTTCTAGCACCCCTTCACCGTATATATCTTCACCGCTTTTTGCGTGGCATTTTAATATAGCGAAGATAATGTCTTGCTTGCGAGTTCTGGCGAGGTTGTTTAGCCCCATATCGTTGGCTAATTGTAGTAAGTCGCCAATAGGTAGTTTTTTTAGTTCGGAGAGATTCATACGCGTGGGGGTTTAGTTAGGGGTCAATGATGAGATTTGTGGGCGGCGAGCCAAAAGTGTTGGCGTGCTTGTTGCTGCTGTTGAGAGATAGTAGCGTTGCTCACAATCTGGAGAGAGTTAATCGTCGAATGTTTTGTCTGGATTTATACAAGAAAGGCAGACCGCGATGGGACGAGAAATATAATACTGCTTTACAATCTAGCACTCCCTGATGGGAGCGTCCAGCGGCATAGTAACATTTTTTTCACAGAGGTCAATAATAAATTAAGGCCAGGGTAAAGCTGGCCTTAATTTATACAGCTGTGTTTAGTAGCTATTATATCTACACGACATATTGGCTTATAGATTGCTATCTAAGAACGCTGTTAACTGAGACTTAGAAAGAGCACCCACTTTAGTCGCTTCAACATTGCCGTTTTTGAATAACATTAATGTTGGAATACCACGAATACCGTATTTAGGAGGGGTTTGGTCATTATCATCGATGTTGAGTTTAGCGATCTTAAGCTTGTCGCCATATTCACCAATGATTTCTTCAAGAATGGGGGCGATCATTTTACAGGGGCCACACCACTCTGCCCAATAATCTACCAATACAGGGCATTCAGATTGAAGCACTTCAGCTTCAAAAGTACTGTCAGTGACGCTCACAATTCCGCTCATATTTATCTCCGGGGTATTAAGGTTGTATTGGTTTGTATTTGTTCAATAATGATTTAGGTCGGCATAAACCCTGCAAGCGATTTGTTTTAAACTTGCTAGAGGATTATGTCTTAAAACGTTAACGGAAAGCATTGTACTGTTCCGTTTGGTATCTGCAACGAAATATGGTGATACATTTTCACTTTTCAAGTCCTCTGTAGATGATACTATTCTATCAACCTTCTATATTCATTGATAAACAAGTGCTTAAGTAAGGAAATTGGCTTGGACGATAGCGCATCAAATAATCAAACAGATACCGTTATGGCGGCTATCGATATGGGTTCCAATAGTTTTCATATGGTAGTGGCGAAAGTTGAATCTGGAGAAGTCAGGCCTGTTGACAAATTTGCAGAGAAAGTGATGTTGGCTTCCGGTCTAAATGATCAAGGGGAGCTGACCAGTGGAGCCATTGATCGGGGTTTACAGTGTTTACGTAAGTTCTCTCAGCGCACGGAAAATATTCAGACCAAAAATATACGTTGCATCGGCACTAATACCTTACGTCACGCAAAGAATGGCCCGTTGTTTTTAAGCCAGGCGCAGAAAATTCTTGGATGCCCTGTGGATGTAGTCGATGGCCGAGAGGAGGCTCGCCTTATTTATTTAGGGGTCGCGCACTCGTTACGCGGTCATGATGGTCATCGCTTAGTGTTTGATATTGGTGGTGGTTCGACGGAATTTATTATCGGTGAAGGATTTGAGCCTATTTTGACAGAAAGCCTGCATATGGGCTGTGTGTCATATCGAGAGAAGTTTTTCCCGGAACGGCAAATAACTGCCAGAGGCTTTCGTCGCGCGGTATTGGCGGCCCGGCGGGAGGTTATGGCCATTGAATATGCTTACACAGAGGCTGGCTGGGAAGGTGCGGTAGGTTCATCAGGTACCGTTAAGGCTATTCGTAATGCAGTTATAGAGAACAACTTTGGTGATGAGGTTATCACCCTAAAAGCGCTTCGTAAGCTGGCGGATCTCGTATTAACCTTTGATACGCTAGACGATATCTCTATATCAGGCGTTAAGCCTAATAGAGGTTCGGTTTTCCCCAGTGGTTTGGCAATTATGATGGGGATATTTGAGCAGTTAGGTATTGAGGAATTACGTTATTCTAGCGGTGCCCTTAGAGAAGGTGTGCTGTATGACATGCTGGGCCGACAGGATAATGAGAATGTTTGCGATCGTACCATTGATTCTTTAACCGAGCGTTATGGTGTTGATAAGGGTCAGTCGCAGCGGGTTGAGCAAACGGCGCTGCAAGCCTTTGATCAGGCAAGAAAAACCTGGGAGTTGTGTGCCGATGATCGAGAGATTCTACATTGGGCGGCTTTTACCCATGAGATAGGGTTAATGATCTCCCATTCTAGCTTCCACAAACACAGTGCTTATATTTTAACAAACGCGGATATGCCTGGTTTTTCTCAGCAAGATAAGCAGCTAATTGCTACGGTTGTAGGCAATCATCGCCGTAAAGTGCGCATGGTGCAGTTCTCTGAGTTGGCGAGTAATTGGGTGAAGCCTGCACTGCGATTAACGCTATTGTTACGTTTGTCTGTTATATTGCACCGCTCTCGTCGAGAGAAACACCTTCCCAGCTTTTTGATTCATGCTACAGACGATGCGTTGGCATTGAAATTTCCTGATGAATGGCTACATGACCATCCGTTGGATAAAGGTGAACTCACGACAGAGCAAGAAATATGGTATGCCGTAGGTTACCGGTTAAGTTTTGAATAAAGGTAGTAATAAATGATTGAGATAGATGATCGCTGGTTTGCCGCAGAAGGCAATGATGATGGCTTTCCGGTGCTTATACGTGGGCGAGGTTATTTGGGAGATTTGGTGGGTGTGAAAACTCACCCCAATATACTACGTATTACGTGGGACTACGTGCCTGATGAAAACAGCGGGATGCCCGAGCGAGATATTATCAAGAGTATGGCTGCCTTCGAGGAAGCCATCTTTTCCGTATTAGAGAAAGATGCGTTATGTATTTTTTATAAGATCTTTTTGCATAACGGTATAAAAGAATGGTCAGCTTACTGTTCTGATATAGGTTTGTTACAGGAGCAAATCAATAAGGCGTTGTTTGGTCACGAGCAGTATCCAATTGAAATGGTGATTGAGAATGATGTTGAATGGAAGGATTATCAAGACTTGCTTAAGAACACCGGGCAAGCAGTGAGTCAGTCGAAGTAAGATTACATTTGTATGCAGTTGTAAAAGGCTGGCTTAATGAATAGTTCTGTTCAGACGATACCGCTAACGAGTTTAATGATAGCCTTTATCCCCGTGTTGGCGGTTGTAGGGGTTATCTTTGCTTGGTCCTTGAATACTAAATATACTCTATATGCCATTGCAAGGATGCTTGGGCAATTACTATTAGTGGGATATTTTCTAACCGCTATCTTTGAAACCGACAACTCCGTAATTATTATCGCAATTTTAGCAATTATGGTTTTTTCATCTAGCTGGATTGCACTGGGTACAGTGAAGGTGCAGCGAAAGAAATTATATGCCTATGCTTTGTGCTCTATCGCTTTAGGGGGCTTGGTTTCTCTTTTGTTTGTAACTCAAGGAGTGTTACAACTTACTCCTTGGTATTCCCCTCAATATATAGTGCCCTTGGCAGGAATGATTTTTGCCAGTTCAATGAACAGCGTGAGTTTAGCCGCTGAGCGGATTTATGCTGAGATGGAACGAGGTGTGTTATATCAAGAAGCAAAAAAAATAGCGCTACAAGCGTCGTTGATTCCTGTTGTTAACTCTCTACTGGCGGTTGGTCTTGTTTCTATACCTGGGATGATGACGGGGCAAATTCTATCCGACGTATCCCCCCTTATTGCTGCAAGGTACCAAATCATGGTGATGTGTATGGTGTTTGGTGCTGCCGGGATATCCGCTGCGTGTTTTTTAGTGTTGGTGGGTTTGGTTGAGGATAGGTAATGGGGTTTAAGACTTTTTCATAAAGGTTATGGTGTGTTCTTTGGTTGTATTATCTTCCTGTTTAGGTCAAAAAGGCATATGTGAAGGCGTTTAACAGGTTGAATGTGAGTGCTAGATTGAAGTGTGAGCTACACTGATAGAAACAGTTTCTGTAAGATTATTTTGCTTATCGGCTGCCTATATGTCTACGTTGTTCAATCTCACCTAATGTTGCCTCGTTTTTTTATCTTATGGTGGTTTATTTTTACGTGTTCAACGGGGTTAGCCGATGAGCGCGATAGCATGGTGCAGCTACAAGAAGGTGGGCGTTATGATCTCGTGTCATATGTTAAATTCTTGGAAGACAAAACGGGAAAATTAACTATTCAGCAGCTGAGCTCTCCCGAGATGAATAGGCTAATGGAGAGCCCGGAAGGTGTTCTTAATTTTGGTATTACACCCTATACCTATTGGCTGAAAATTAATTTAGTTGGCTCGAAAACTCTGGAAGAGGGTAGTGTAACAACGGATTGGTATTTGGAAATCGGAAGAGTTTTGTTGGATGTGGCAGAGCTTTATGTGTCCAATGTAAATGGTGATTTCGAGGTGTATTCCGCAGATACTCGGATGCCATTTAGTGAACGTCAAATTTATCATGTTAATAGTGTTTTCCCCGTAAGTGTTTTTCCTGGCAAGAAACAGACGTTCTATCTAAAAATAAAGCATCCACGATCGCCATTATACTTGCCGATTGTATTGTGGAAACCGGAGGCATTTGTCCAGAAGGTTGCGGTTGAGGAGTTCTTGTACGGTTTGTTTTATGGCAGCGTTTTGGTGTTGGTGTTTTACAATGTGTTTATATACTTTACGGTCAGAGAGCGTAGTTATATTTACTATGTTGGGTACTTGCTGATGATCATGGCGTATCAATTGCTGCAGTCAGGTCACGGCGTGCTACATATTTTGCCGCTTTATGATGTTGGTACGGTGAATGCTTTGGCCTCGATTTTGTGGGGAGTATATATTTTTGTTTTATTGTTCATGCAGTCGTTTTTAGACGTTAAGAAGTATCACCCTAGAATTAATTCATTTTTGAACGTGTTACTGCTGTTTTTTGTTCTTAATATACCGCTAACTCAATATTTCTCTGGAACGGTTGCTGTTCAGTTTGCAGGGTTTTCGCCGTTGTTTTTGACACCAATTGTTGTTGGAGTGGGGTTCTATAGTTGGCAAAAAGGTAATGCGAATGGGAAGTTCTATTTTTTTTCATGGCTTCCAGTCATCGTTGGTGCAGTATTTAACAGTTTTGTTCTTACCGGGGTTCTGACTTCAATGATTAGAATGGCTGAATTTGTGACGCCCGTGAGTATTATCTGTGAGGCGGTTATTTTGTCGTTCGCTTTGGCTAATAGAATAAAATTAAGCCAAGATTTTGTTTTATCTTCGAGTATAGAAAGGGAAAAAAATCTTCAGAAATATCGCTCTATATTCGAAAATTCATTACAAGGATTGTATCGGATGACGATGGAAGGGCGGATAGTTTCTGCAAATTTGGCGTTTATAAAAATATTCGGTGAGTCAAAGGCAGCAAGAGAGTTGGATGGAGGGGAGAGAGTTGCAAAGTTAATGTTTTCTGATGTGGTGTCAGATTATAACGTTATGCGGAGTGGTAATGCTATAGAGAGTAGTGTGGTTGTTCCCATGGAAAATGAAGATGAATTGTTTGTAACGCATTCTGCAAAAATTGTATTTGATTGTAGTGGTTTTCCTTCGCATATAGAAGGAGGTATCGTTGATGATACGGAACCATATAGAAGATTGAAGGCAATTTCTGAAAGGGAAAAGGAGAGGGTAAAGAAAGAATTTGCTCAGCGGTTAATGGAAAGTACTAATAAGTATCTATCCATGATGAGCCACCATATACGGATACCGCTGACAGCGATTATCGGTTATGGGGAGTTGTTAAAAGATGATGGCTATGGGGTTTCTCAGAGACGTGAATGGATTAAAATTGTTGATCATAATAGCCATTCGTTATTAAAGCTTATCAATGATATTTTAGATTATTCAAAAATTGATGCTGGAAAAATGGATATAGAAAATATTGGTGTAGATGTTGGTGAGATTGTTTCTAGTATAAATAGTGTGTTTTCAAAAAAAGCAACGGATTTAGGGTTGGCTTTTGATGTCCGTTATCAGTTGCCGATGCCCCGTAAGATTGTTGGGGACCCAACGCGGATTGTTCAGGTGTTAAATAACCTGTGTGAGAACGCGATTAAATTTACCTGTGAGGGTGAGGTAATTCTGAGTCTTTATTGGGATGATAACATTGAAAAGATAAAGTTTTCTGTTGTAGACACAGGGGCTGGAATTTCAAGAGTTAAGCAGCGATCTTTATTTGATATATTTTCTCATTGTGATGAGAAATATTCCGGCGTGGGTCTGGGGTTGGTTCTCTCTAAGAAGCTAGCCTTGTTGATGGGGGGGGATATTACGGTTGAAAGCAAGGTTGGAAAAGGTAGCGTTTTTACATTAGTAACTGGGAACGGTTTGCCAGTGGATGTTGGTTGGATGAATAAAAAATTACTAGATAAGAAACAGAATAAAGTTAAAGAAGGAAAAGTGTCTCTCGCCCGCCCGCTCAAGGGAGTAGTATTATTGGCGGAAGATAATGTTGTGAATCAAAAACTTATTGAGCGGGTGTTAAAGAAAACAGGTGTTACCGTTGTGGTTGTAGATGATGGTTTGGATGCGTGTGATTATTGTGATAAGACGTTACCTGATTTTGTGTTGATGGATCTTAATATGCCAAACCGGGGAGGGGTAGAGGCTACAGAGTATCTAAGGGGAAGAGGGTACGATATGCCGATATATGCGTTAACTGCTGAGACTGACCGAGAGGAAATTGATCGAATACTAAAGGCTGGGTGCCAAGGTTTTTTAAAGAAACCTCTCAATAGGGAAGCATTGAATAAAGTACTTAGCGAATATTTAGGGTCATGATTTCATTATTGTAAAGTGAAATATGCGCATATAGTTATATAGCTTCTCGTATATATATTAAAAAGCAATATGTGTGCGGTTAAGTTCGTTGTTTATCTGTGGCAGATTGTTAGGTGACCTACACTATTAGAATTGGTAGTTCTAAATAGTTCAAAGGTCATTGGTATTGTCGATTTCTCAAATGTTCGTATTGTTTCGTTTTCTCTAATGGCACCTAGAGTATTTCTTCTATGTTGGTTTGTTGTTGCATGTTCGTCAGTTATTGCAGGCGAGGTAGATGGTCTTGTTCAATCTTTAGAAAGTGGTCGTTATGAACTTGGCCCAAAATTACGGATTTTGGAAGATAAAGCAGGGGAGCTGACGATTGAGCAGGTTAGAGGTAGCGATAATCACCGGTTTGTTAGCAATATGGAGGGAATACCTAATTTGGGTATAACTCCGTATACCTTTTGGTTAGAAATTAACATGGAGGGGATTCAAGGGGAGAAGAACGGGGTTAGTGAAGAATGGTACCTAGAAGTTGGACGGGCGTTATTGGATGTTGCGGAGCTCTATGTACCTGATTCTACGGGTGGCTACGACGTGCAGACAGCAGACACCAGAAGGCCCTTTAATGAGCGTGAAATTTACCATGTGAATAGTGTTTTTCCTGTAATGATTAATACGAAAGAAAATATCACATTATATTTGAAAATCAAACATCCACGTGCGTCGTTGTATTTGCCAGTGACATTGTGGGAGCCTGGTTTGTTTATTCAAAAAATTGCCATCGAGGAATTTTTTTACGGGTTTTTCTACGGAAGTATGTTGGTGTTAGTTTTTTATAATTTATTTATTTATTTGACGGTAAGAGACATAAGCTATATCTATTATGCCGGATATCTGGTGGTGACGTCGACGTTTGTACTTATTCATTCTGGTCATGGGGTTTTACATGCCCCGTATATTTATGGACTGATAACAGT
>CAJXZM010000177.1 GCA_913063125.1 uncultured Gammaproteobacteria bacterium
GCGCTGGCGCTTAACTTTACCGCTAGGGAAGAAGAACCTCAAATTGTTGTGCCGATGGTGGATATTCTTGTTGAGGCTCCTGGCCTTTCCGCCAAGCAGATTGAACGCCAGGTCACGACACCTCTTGAAAAGCTGCTTGCGCAAATCCCTGGAGTCGAAAACGTCTATTCCACATCGCAATCGGATCGTTCATCGGTAACCCTACGGTTTTTTGTCGGTGAAGAAAGGGAGGCATCCATTCTAAACACCTATAACAAGCTTTATTCTAATCAAGATAAAATGCCTGGAGTTATTTCGACGTGGATGGTCAGCCCAGTCGAGGTGGATGATGTCCCTATTCTTATGCTGGCACTGTGGAGTGATCGACCAGACATAACCAGTGATTTTGAGTTAAGACGCTTAGCGGATGAAGTGTCAACGTATTTGCAGGCGATTGATAACACTAGTGAGGTTAATGTCGTCGGTGGTCGACCACGGGTAATTCAAATCCTCCCTTCACCTGAAGGTCTTGCTGCCAGACAAAGTACGTCATCAGATATTATTAATGCGTTACAGGTATCTAATGTTTTGCAATCTGCTGGGCGCTGGACCTTGAATCGCAGGTCTTTTCTGTTGGAGAGCGGTGATTTTATACGTGATGTTACTGAATTAAAGCAAACAGTTATCAATGTTGTCGATGGCCAACCGGTATTTTTGAACGATGTTGCTGAGATAGTTGATGGCCCGTCGGAACCAAATAGCTATAGTTGGTTAGATTTTTCACCAACCCATCCTTCTTATATGGCTAATCAGGGCAATTTCCCCATGGTGGCAATTAGCGTTGCAAAACAAGGGGGGAGTAACGCGGTAAAAGTAGCTGAAGATGTTCATGATATTATCGGTGAACTTAAGAAGAGCATATTTCCTTCTGATGTTCATGTGGAAGTGTTACGGGATTATGGGCAAACTGCGAACGAAAAAGTGAACAACTTAACCTCAAGCTTGGCATTTGCTGTCGTCACAGTTGTGATTTTTATTGCTGTTTTCTTAGGATGGCGACCCGCACTGGTGGTTGGTATCGCAGTACCGATCAGTTACGGGATAACGTTAGCACTGGACATGGTGTTCGGTTACACCATTAATCGAGTAACATTGTTTGCACTGATCTTATCGTTAGGTTTACTGGTGGATGATCCCATTACTGGGGTTGATAATATCGAACGTTTTCTTAAAGAGCGTACGGGGTCTGTTAAAGACAGAATTGTAGCCGCCATTTCTGAAATTAGAACACCTTTATTAATGTCAACGATTACCATTGTACTTGCGTTTATTCCTTTGGTATTTATTTCTGGCATGATGGGTCCCTACATGGCGCCATTGGCATTTAATGTTCCTGTGAGCGTTGCGATAAGTACCGTTGTCGCTTTTGTTGTTACGCCCTGGTTGGCGAGCAAGATATTGCGAGCACCTAATAAGACAGAATCTGATGATATCAATAATAGAACGCACGCTGTTGAAACGGGGTTATTAAAAAATTATCGAAAAATATTAGGACCATTATTAAACGATCGTAGAAAGTCAAAGATAGTATTGTGGAGTGTTCTGGTATTATTTGTTGGTGCAGCCATGTTACCGATGCTTCGCTTGGTCCCACTTAAATTGTTGCCTTTTGATAACAAGAATGAAATCCAGGTTCTTATCGATTTGCCTGAATCTGCAACGCTGGAAGAAACTGCCGCTTTAACGGAGAAGGTTTCTAAAATCACTCAGAGTATCAATGAAGTTCAGGCTGTCGCTAGTTTTGTTGGTGCACCTTCACCAATTGATTTTAACGGCATGGTTAGACGCCACTATCAGCGAGTCGCCCCCTATACTGCTGAATTACGCGTTACCTTGATTGATAAAGCACTGCGAGAGCATCAATCCCATGGTGTTGTTTTGAGGCTAAGGAAAATGCTGAGGCCGTTAAATACTAATGGTATCGTTACTCAAGTGATAGAAGTACCCCCTGGCCCACCTGTGTTAAGCACATTGGTTGCTGAGGTGTATGGATCCAATTTCACCCCTTACGAAGATCTTCAAGTTGCAGCTCGCAAGGTTAAAAATCGACTACAGCGAGAGGCGTTTGTTACCGAAGTCGATACAACAGTTGAAGACGATCATCAACGATTTCGCTTTGTCACTGACAAACAAAAATCTGCACTGTCAGGCATATCCACACGTGATATCACCCAAACACTCGTTATGGCGAATCAAGGGCTGCAGGTTGGATTTATGCATGTTGAACGAGAAGCTCAGCCTTTACCAATGATAATCCGCTTACCGTTTTCAGAGAGATCAACTCTTAACGATTTGCTGCGCCTCCCGGTTAAAGGTCGCCCGGGTATCGTTAAACAAAGTAGTCGCAATGGTTTAGAAAGTGCTCCCCAGCCACTTGTTGCATTGGGGGAAATAGGCAAGTTTAGGATGTTAGCAGCAGATACATCCATTCACCACAAGGATCTTCGTCCCGTTGTGTATGTTATGGCGGAGCTTGAGGGTAGAACACCAGCTGAAGTTATCGCAGACGTAAATGCAGATCTCGGTGTAGGTGATGATGAGAGTACTGAAAATAACATCCCCAATGATTGGAGAACTAGAACATTTTTAGCATCTGGTGGGGGAGATGAGTGGTTGTTAGCAAAAGGTATTGATGTTGTTTGGACGGGCGAAGGCGAGTGGAGAATTACTGTAGATGTATTTATTGATATGGGGCTTGCTTTTATGTTCGCGCTTGCATGTATCTTTCTTGTCTTGAAGGTGCAAACGAGATCTACCAGTCTCTCGCTAATTATCATGTCAGCCATACCGTTAACCATCATTGGTATCATGCCGGGTTTCTGGGTGCTTAATCAGTTTGGCGAGCGTGAGATTGTAGGTGCTCCAGAGCCAGTATTATTTACTGCAACAGCAATGATAGGCATGATTGCGTTAGCCGGGATTGTTGTTCGAAACTCGTTAATTTTGGTGGAGTTTATAACGCAGGCTCGTGATAGGGGGGTGGAGATCAAGGAGGCGCTTATACAGGCTGGATCCATGCGAATGAGGCCTATTTTGTTAACGGCTGGAACGACGTTGTTAGGTAATTTAATTATTACTTTGGACCCCGTTTTTAGCGGTCTCGCATTGGCTATTATCTTTGGGATTATTGCATCCACGTTATTTACGTTGTTGGTAGTACCGATTGTTTATCTATTAGTGTTTGAAGATAGCCAGCAGACTTAGGCCTAATATTATGAAATCGAAACAAATGAAAATCATAGTGCCAATTTTGACTATTGTAGGGTTGTTACTAATGATTGCCTGGATGGCGGGTGCTTTTAACGACAAAATCCCCCCTGGAAATATTGTTGTTAATACTATCAATACTACCAACGCCATTGCTGTTGAAAAACGTGAGTACCCGATTTTTGAGACGGCTCCAGCAAGTATTGAGGCAAAACAGTCAACCATAATATCTTCTAGGATACTGGCGAGAATTAGAAAAGTTCATGTACGAGCGGGAGATATGGTTAAGAAAGGACAGATACTGATTGAGCTTGAGCAGACAGACCTTCAATCCAGGGTGTTGCAGGCTGATGCCGCAATTCAATCGGTAAGTGCTCGATTGATGGAAGCAAAAAAAACCTTTAGCAGAGCAGAAAATCTGACAGAAAAAGGGTTGCTGGCTCAATCTGATCTGGATAAAGCTCAAGCAAATAGAGAGGCACTTGCCGCGGACCTTTCAAAAGCCAAGCAAGCGCTAAGGGAGGTCAATATAGCACTGAGGTTTGCCCATGTTACCGCTCCCATTAGCGGTCGAATTGTTGATCGTTTTGCTGAGCCTGGGGATACCGCGCAGCCAGGAGTGCAGCTCTTGTCGTTGTACAACCCGTTTTCATTACGGGTTGAAGCCTATGTACGAGAAGAGTTAGCATTGTCTTTAAGCAGTGCGCAGTCGTTAGACGTAGTTATTCCTGCCTTACAGCAAAATCGATCGTCAAACATAGAAGAACTTGTTCCAGCAGGAAGAGCTGGGTCGCGTAGTTTCCTAGTTAAAAGTAGGTTGCAAAATACACAAGATTTATTGCCAGGAATGTACGCTCAGTTGCGGGTTCCAGCAGGCGTAACGAGTGTTTTGATAGTGCCTAGCAAGAGAGTGGCCCAAGTTGGACAGCTTAATGTCGTTCGGGTGTTGAGTAAGGGTGTCGTAGAGCGTCGGTTTGTTAGAATAGGGAAGGTCTATCCTGGGGCTATGGTTGATGTTGTTTCTGGATTAGCTGAAGGAGAGTGGGTTTTACCTTCGCGTTAGATAGTTTGCCTTTCCCGGCTTTTTCTTGTTTTGCAAAATCTTGCACGGCCGTGCCTGTTTGGGCGTGATTATACCTATTAGACTAGACTTCAATAGTGGCTGCAAACCCAAGATGTCTCGCTAGGAATATGGGTTGAAAAAGTGCATCATCAAATCTTTGAAATCAGTGTAAGAAATACAGGGTTCTGACCGACAGAGCGTGAAATTATATTAGGAATCATTAAAAACTCATGAAAAAAGTCATCATTATCGCCATCATTGCTGCATTGTTAATTGCATTTTTTGCTTTTGATGTTGATCAGTTATTGTCCCTAGAGGGCATTAAGTCTAGTCAAGATCATATTGCTCAGCTTAAAGAGGCTCAACCTTTGTTAGTAGGCCTTGGTTTTCTAGGTATTTATATTGCTGTTACTGCATTGTCATTGCCAGGGGCTGCAGTGATGACCTTGGCTGCAGGTGCATTTTTTGGTGTTATTTGGGGCACAATCATAGTGTCCTTTGCTTCAACCATTGGTGCGACATTCGCCTTTTTGGCCGCACGGTTTATATTGAAAGAAAGTGTTCAAGCAAAATTTGGAGACCGGCTACAAGCGATAAATGATGGCATTGAAAAGGAAGGGGCTTTTTACTTATTTACCCTACGATTGGTGCCAGTATTTCCATTTTTTCTTATTAATCTTTTAATGGGACTTACGCCGATAAAAACCCTGACGTTCTTTTTTGCAAGCCAGGTTGGTATGTTGGCTGGAACAATAGTTTATGTGAACGCTGGAACGCAATTGGCACAGATAGATAGCTTGGCAGGTATATTGTCACCATCGTTACTAGCATCATTTGCGTTATTAGGGGTTTTCCCTCTGTTAGCTAAAAAAATCATTTCTTCAATCCAAAAGAAAAAAGTATATGCAAAATGGAATAAACCTAAATCATTTGATCGTAACCTTATTGTTATCGGAGGAGGAGCAGCGGGGCTCGTCAGTTCTTATATAGCTGCTGCCGTTAAAGCAAAAGTGACGTTAGTTGAAGCCCATAAAATGGGTGGTGATTGTTTGAACTATGGGTGTGTACCAAGTAAAGCGTTAATTAAAAGTGCAAAAGTCGCTCAGCAAATGCGTGATGGTGAAAAGTACGGTTTGGAATCCACTACACCCACATTTAGCTTTAAAAAGGTAATGGCCCGTGTGCACGATATTATTGCTGCAGTGGAGCCCCATGACAGTGTTGAGCGATATACGGGGCTTGGTGTCGAGGTATTGCAGGGTTATGCAAAAGTAGTTGATCCCTGGACGGTAGAAATTGCCTTAAATGATGGTACCACTCAACGGCTAACGGCTCGCTCAATTGTTATCGCAGCAGGCGCGCAACCTTTTGTGCCGCCAATCCCTGGCCTGGACGACGTTGGGTACCTCACCAGTGATACGTTATGGGATGAGTTAGCAAAACACGAAGAACCTCCAAAGAGAATGGTTGTACTTGGTGGTGGTCCGATCGGCTGTGAGTTAGCACAAAGTTTTGCTCGCTTAGGCTCTTCAGTCGCCCAAATTGAAATGCTGCCAAGAATAATGATTCGTGAAGATCAAGAAGTTTCTGATCTAGCAAAAAGTACATTAGAGAAAAATGGCGTGCAGGTTCTTACCGAGCATAAAGCGCTTCGTTGTGAGAAGGAAGGGGAGGACAAATACATTGTAGTTGAGCATGCTGGCAAAGAAAAACGCGTGCCGTTTGACGTTCTGATTTGCGCAGTTGGCCGTATGGCGAGATTAACCGGTTATGGTCTTGAAGATATTGGTGTATCCACTGAGCGCACGGTGGTTACGAATGATTATTTGGAAACTATATATCCGAATATCTATGCTGCAGGGGATGTCGCTGGGCCTTATCAATTCACCCACACCGCAGCCCACCAGGCTTGGTATGCGGCAGTTAATTCACTGTTTGGTGATTTCAAAAAGTTCAAAGTTGATTATTCCGTAATCCCATGGACAACGTTTATTGACCCAGAAGTTGCAAGGGTTGGTCTAAATGAGCAAGAAGCCAAAGAACAATGTATCGATTTTGAATTAACACGTTATGGACTTGATGACCTTGACCGCGCTATTGCAGATAGTGCCACTGATGGATTTGTTAAGGTGCTCACAGTACCTGGAAAAGACAAAATATTAGGCGTCACGATTGTTGGGACTCACGCAGGGGATTTGTTGGCCGAATTTGTATTCGCGATGAAGCATGGATTGGGTCTTAATAAAATTTTGGGTACTATTCACACCTATCCGACGTTGGCAGAGGCGAATAAATATGCAGCTGGGGAATGGAAACGCGCCCACGCCCCCGAAAAAGTGTTAGCTTGGCTAGAGAAATTTCACGCTTGGAGGTTAGGGTAATTTTATTCTATTGTACTGTAAGAAAATGCGCTTATCTTACGACACTAGACAATATTATATTCAAAATACCCTACTTAAGGGCCGCCAAGGCCCTGTTACGCCACTAAAAACAGGAATTAACAACGGTTAAATCATTGCTTTATGTAAGGTTTTAACCGTTTTATTGGACGAATAGATTATGCATGACGTTGTACAAGACTATTACGGTAAGCAGCTCCAAAGTACCGAAGATCTAAAAACTACCGCTTGTTGTGATATCAGCCAAGTACCTAATTGGTTGAAGCCGCTGCTGTCAAATATCCATGCCGACGTACTATCGAGATATTATGGTTGTGGCTTGGTGTGTCCCGCATTACTTAAAGGGTGTCGTATTCTAGATCTTGGAAGTGGCTCTGGACGGGATGTTTATGCTCTTGCTCAATTAGTTGGAGCCACAGGCGAAGTGGTTGGTGTCGATATGACAGAGGAGCAGCTTGATTTAGCTGAAAAGTACCATGCACACCATGCCGATGTGTTTGGATACGACAATGTTACTTTCTTAAAAGGATATATCGAAAAGCTAGACGAGCTTGATTTAGAAGATGAGTATTTTGATATCATCGTGTCCAACTGTGTTATCAACTTGTCACCGGATAAAGATGCGGTACTTGCCAGTGTTCAGCGCCTTCTGAAACCAGGAGGTGAATTCTATTTTTCAGATGTCTATTCTGATCGGCGAGTCCCCGATGCTGTTGTAAATGACCCCGTACTGTACGGTGAATGTTTAGGTGGCGCGTTGTATTGGAATGACTTTGTGACACTATCTCGCAGACAAGGGTTTGCTGACCCTCGGTTGGTTGAGGATAGGCCTTTGGAGGTGACGGACCCAGTGCTGGCTAATCGAGTAGGAAATATACGTTTTTACTCTGCTACTTATCGATTATTCAAAATCGAAGATCTTGAGCAGGATTGTGAAGATCATGGCCAGGCTGTGATTTATAAAGGCACCGTTCCGGAGCAGCCCCATCGGTTTATTCTTGATAAACACCATGACATTCAAACCGGGAAGGTCTTCCCAGTTTGTGGCAATACGTGGAGAATGCTACAGGAAACACGCTTTCAGGAGCATTTCGAATTTATTGGCGATTTTTCTCAACATTATGGTTTGTTTGAAGGTTGTGGCAAAGCAATACCTTTTAACGCTAATCTAGTAGACGAAGGGGCAGCTCCATGTTGCTAAAGGGAAAAAAAAGGATTCTTGTTTTATGTACTGGCAACTCAGCCCGTAGCATAATGGCTGAAGCGCTTTTTGCCACTCTTGGAGAGGAGCGTTTTGATGCCTGCAGTGCGGGTAGCAACCCTACCGGTAAGGTTAACCCTTATGCTCTTGAGCAGATAGAGCACTTAGGTTTTTCTGCCACACCGAGAAGTAAAAGTTGGGATGAATTTTCTGGCGCCAATGCTTTTGATATAGATATTGTTGTCACCGTATGTGGTAACGCAGCAAATGAGGTTTGCCCTGTATTTCCAGGAGAATCTAAAAAGGTACACTGGGGTTTGCCGGACCCAGCGGCGCAAGAGGGTACGGAAGCACAAAAAAGAGAAGCTTTTTCTGTTTGTTTTAATGTCTTTAAACAAAAAATACAAGAGTTAATGTTAGAGCTTGAACAAAACTCAGACCTTGACCCTTATTCTTTAATGAAAGCAATGCAAGCAAGTTTTTCCTCCCTTAGTGAATCAGAGAAAGCGTCTATCAATACATCTGTTCATGAGGGAGTATAGCATGCTCTCAAAATCGCTAACGCTATTGCTAACGTTATATATAGTATTTGCAGGTACAGCGGTTGTACATGCCAAAGGGAATACCAGGTTAGTATTGACGGGCTCCAGCACTGTTGCACCGCTTGCGCTGGAGATGGCAAAACGGTTTGAAAAGTCTCACCCTGGAGTTAGGATTGATGTGCAAACGGGAGGCTCTTCTCGAGGTGTAGTGGATGCTAGAACCGGGCGAGCAGATATAGGAATGGCTTCGCGATCACTTAATCAATCTGAATCAGATTTGTTTTCTCATACCATCGCCTTTGATGGCATTTCTATCATTCTTAATAAGAGCAACCCTATTAATTCCCTGTCTAATGTGCAAATACAAAACATATATACGGGGAAGATTAGAAACTGGTACCAAGTAGGTGGACCTAAAATGCCTATTACCGTAGTTAACAAAGCGGAAGGGCGTTCAACATTAGAGTTATTTCTCCATCATTTTGGTCTTAAAAATAGTAATATCAAAGCGAGCGTGATAATTGGAGACAACCAACAGGGTATTAAGACGGTATCGGGAAACCCTGGGGCGATTGGTTATGTTTCCGTTGGGGCTGCTGAGTTTGAGGAGGGGTATGGAACACCCATTAAACTATTGCCCATGAGCTCCCCCTTGTCTAGACCCCTTAACCTTATTACAAAACAAGCACCTGACGGGTTAGCAAAACAATTTATTCTATTTGCTCAATCCTCTGAGGTGAATGACCTTATAGAAGAACAATACTTTGTGAGCTTGGCTGCACCGTCAAAGTGAGTGAGTTCCTAAGCCCGCCAAAGAATATTGACCGATGGTTAGGGATTGGTCTTTCAATGTTGATGGGGTTAGTGGCACTTCTTTTAATTCTGATTGTTGCTTTTTTAGCGAGCGAAGCTTGGCCTGTTATTCAGGGTGATTCGTGGGCCCGATTCTTTAACTCTGATGGGTGGTACCCTTTAGAAAACAAATTTGGGTTACTACCAATGTTATGGGCGACCCTTGCTGTGAGTGTAGGGGCAGTGGTTCTCGCGTTTCCCTTGGGATTAGGTAGCGCCATTTTTATCGAATATTATGCACCTAGGGTTATCGGAAAACCGTTTTCTTCTGTTGTAACGCTTCTTGCTGGGGTCCCGTCGGTCGTATTTGGTTTGTGGGGGTTAACAGAGCTTGTGCCCTTGATAAATAATGTACACCCACCGGGAGCTAGCTTGTTGACTGCAATACTCGTATTAACCCTTATGATCTTGCCGACAATATCTTTAACCAGCCGATCCGCATTATCCTCTCTGCCAGCCCATTTATTACAAAATTCAGCTGCATTAGCATTGTCTAAAAAATCAATGATAGTTGGTGTTCTTGTCCCCACAGCGTCTAAAGGGATCGTTGGAGGAGTATTATTAGCGCTGGTCAGAGCGCTAGGTGAGACCATGGCAGTTCTTATGGTGGCAGGTAATGTTGTGCAAACACCCTCAGGGTTGTTTGATCCTGTACGGGTATTAACCGCTAATATTGCCCTTGAAATGGCCTATGCTACAGGTGAACATCGTGCGGCATTGTTTGCTTCGGGGCTACTATTGATGGTGTTAGTGATTTGCGTTGTTTGGATGACAAGCCGACTCTCTAGTGGAGAGGTAAATGGCTATGATTGATCGTAGTTTCACAATTATCATTTGGATAATGGCAGGTTTGGTTTTACTCGCTTTCGGGTGGTTGGTATCAGACGTTGTAGTGCAAGGCGCTCCTAAGCTAAGCTGGCAGTTTTTAATGGATGAGCCTACTCGATCTGGCCGAGAGGGCGGCATATATCCAATTATCGTTTCTACCTTACTTATACTTATGACAGCACTTGTTGTTGTGTTACCCCTTGGCTTAGGCAGTGCAATTTGGCTTGCTGAATTTTCAAGTAAGTCAAGCAAGAGGGTGCGAACGACCAGGCTCATATTGGATGTTTTAGCAGGGGTCCCTTCAATAGTATTTGGGTTGTTCGGTTATGCGTTTTTTTGTGGCTTCTTAGATCTAGGGTTTTCCATATTATCCGGTGGTTTAACACTGGCATGTATGATGCTTCCTATATTGATTCGAACAACCGAAGCAGGGTTAGCAGCTGTTCCTCAAGACTGGCGTAAAGCAGGCGCAGCGTTAGGCATGAGTCGTACAACGCTACTGTGGCAAGTTCTACTGCCTTATGCTTCTCCCGCGATAACTGCAGGCTTATTGCTATCAATCGGGCGTGCCACTGCAGAAACGGCAGCGTTAATATTCACCAGCGGTTATGTCGATAGAATGCCAGAATCCATAAATGATTCAGGGAGAGCTTTAGCAGTTCACATTTACGACCTTTCAATGAACGTTGTTGGTGGAGATAAAGCCAGCTATGGGTCTGCACTTGTGCTAATCCTCATGGTTGTTATTATCAACCTATCTGCCAGCACCCTTTCAGAATTCTGGCTTGAAAAGAAAATTAGCCGGCTCAAGTAACCATATTCAAGCAATCATAAACTCAATAAAATTGTAAGGTATCATCAATGTCGAACGGCTTGGTTAAAGGGAATGCATATACACTAGGGTCTATCGAACAAGGAGAGCCTTGCTGTGATCCGATACCACATTTCTCTATTAACAATCTTGCCGTTTCTTACCATAATGAAATGGTGTTATCGAATGTGTCATTAGAGGTCTATAAAGGTTGTATTACTGCATTAATAGGGCCGTCGGGGTGCGGAAAGTCCAGTTTTTTAACGGCATTAAATCGCTTGTCGGATATGGTGCCGGGCGCTGAGGTGAGTGGAGATATTGTTTTTGAAGGAGAAAATATTTTTGATGCATCGATTGATGTTAGAGCACTGAGAACTAAAGTTGGAATGATCTTCCAAAAACCTAATCCTTTTCCATTATCGATAAGAAAAAATTTGGAATTGCCGCTTAAAGAACACGGTGTTAGGAATAAATCAGAAATTGAATCAAAGATATTTGATGCATTGCAAAGTGTTGGTTTATGGGATGAAGTCAAAGATAGGTTGCAATCATCTGCTCTATCTCTTTCGGGTGGGCAGCAGCAACGGCTTTGCATCGCTCGGGCGTTAATTTTAGAGCCCTCTGTTTTGTTGATGGATGAACCCTGCAGCGCATTAGACCCCATATCATCAGGTATCGTTGAAGAAATGATCCAGCGTCTAGCGGGGAGGTATACCATAATTATCGTCACCCATAACCTGGCTCAAGCACGAAGGATTGCGAATTACGCGGCATTTTTTTGGATGACAGAGCGAGTCGGAAAATTGATCGAATTTGGACAATGCAGGCCTTTGTTTGAATCCCCTCAACATTCATTAACAGCTGCATATGTTTCAGGGGAAATGGGTTAATTCATTTTTTGTCGTTCGCCCACACAATCTTGACGCAGATTCCTGCGAAAAACCAACCATAGCTCAGCTAGACTCCATGTGTACGTTCCATTCGCTTTATTATTTATTATATAAAAAGGAGCAGCTCTATGTTTTCAGCTAATAAAAATAAGACGCCAAAAAACCTCACTCTCACCGCTCGTGAGGTTGATTTTGACCTCCAACAAGAAATGGAAACCAATCGATACTGGCACAGTGATGACCCTGTAACGACACATTTCTTTAACGCATTGCAATCTACTTTTCCAGAAGGTGAGCGTTTCTTTATAGATTCTGCTCGTGATGTTCAAGCCAAAATTGGCAAAGAAAATTTACCTACAGAGTTAAAAGAACATATCGAGACGTTTATTCGACAAGAGGCGTATCATGGCAGGCATCATGAGTCTTGGACGAACGCATTAACATCTCTTGGTTACGGCCATATGGAAGCGTTCAGCGATGAACTTAAGACCATGCGGCTGTGGGCAAAGGAAAATATTCCTGCAGAATATCGGTTATCAATGACAACTGCCTCTGAGCATTTTACCGCATCTATGGCGCATTTCTTTATTTATCGGCGTCCAGATTTATTACGTGGAGCGGCAAAGCCATTTCAGCAACTGTTGCTATATCATGCCCTAGAGGAGTTGGAGCATAAAGCGGTATGCTTTGACCTTTATCAGCAATCCAAAGGAGGTTACTCATTAAGGATGCTGGGCTTAGCGGTATCTTCATTTGATATTATGAAGCATGTGTCAGAACGTCACATCTACCTATTAAAGAAAGACGGGCTGTGGAATTTCACCAATAGAATCAAAGCATTGAACCTTATCTGGGGAAAAAAAGGGATTGCACGGCAATTGATTCCTTATGTACTAGCTTATACAAAACCAAATTTTCATCCCTGGGATACCGATGAAAGGTCCATGTTAATGGCGTCCTTTGGGGATGTTATTGATACAATGGGTTATTCCTCGCAGGTATAGTGAATCAGAGTACATATGATTAATTACTCCAATAGCAAAAGGTTTTCTTGGCTATAATGAAAGTTCACTCGATTCTTTAGGTTTGGAAC
>CAJXZM010000178.1 GCA_913063125.1 uncultured Gammaproteobacteria bacterium
GTTGCGCTGATCGCGTTATTGATGTTTGTTTGATCAACTTGGGATTAAATATAAGTCAGAAAATTGAACAAAACAAATACAGTAAACGACAGAAAAACAAGATCAAAAAAACACCTAGATTAGTTATATCATTATATTACAATGATATAAGCGGTACCAGCTGGTTTCAATATGAAGTGGTGTTATAGATTTGTAGCTTTTTTGTACGAAATGGTATCAAAACGCAATAAAAATTTTCCGAACTGTGATTGCCTAAATAGAAAGGCGTAAAACGGCACCCAAAAAGTGTCAAAAAAACATTAGTGACGCTAAATCTCGAGAGTGTATTTTGATTAAAGGCGGGGAAATTGACGGTGTTTTTTAGGTGAATTGAGGGTCTGTTAGCTGGTTTCGGTATGTCGCGGCTCACTGCCAGTAAAAACTATGAAGCTACCCTTTTCGCACATTTCTATATTGAAAGAACCTATATAGCCATCGCGCTAGAAACAACTAGTCCCCCCCTCCTCCATCACCACCGTCACCTCCAGAATCAGAATCAAAAAAACCGCCCAAATCTACCCCCCAATCATTGCTGCCTCGCCATAATCCACTGAGAAAAAATCCAAAAACTATCGTAATAATGACCGCCGGAGTGAACTCATGATGAAATCCAAAGAAACCTCCTCCAACCATTAGCATAATGCCTAAAGAGGAAATACGAATTTTTAACTGGCCTGCTAAAAAACCACCAATAAAAAATAGAGGCATGCCGACATAGAGGGCTCCGGTGTATAACAGGTACACCGCAGCCAATCCAATCAAATATCCAACAACTGCCATATCACAAACCTCTACTCTAAAACCTATAATTCTAGGTTACAAAATAAAATTCGAGTAAGAATATGTGATTTATGTGTTGGTTATCGTGTATTTTAAAATCTCAACAACCTGCTCTGGCGTTGTTACCCATGCCAGCGCTGCTGCATCCACTTCTTTAAGCGGGTGTATAATATCTTCAGAGTGAAGCGTTATATAGGGCTTACCTAGCGCGGCACAGTTCCCAGCATCAAACGCTGCATTCCATTGCTTGTATTTATCACCAAAACGTACAATCGCTAGATCGCATTTATCGATAAGTGTTTTGGTTCTTAATGCATTTACTTTTGCAGATTTGTGGTCTCGCCAGAAGCTGTTTTCTTCAGCGCCCAATAAATCTCCAGCACTATCACTTGCCTCGTGATTGGTTACCGCAGAGGTAAAAACAACGGACAGATTATTGGATGCACAGCCGTCGATAATTTTCTGTCGCCAGTCAGTGTGTATTTCACCAGAAAGATAAATATTCCATTCCATTTTTAATGACCTCTAAAAGCTACCGTTACTGTTATTACTACAACTACTGCTGCTATTACCTTTACCGTTTCTTTGCTCTATTTGACGTGGCTTTTTTCGCCTTATGTGCTTTTGGAGCACCTTCCGTTGACTTGGCGCGATGAATACGGGTCTGACTTGTTTTATTCCCAAGCCCAGAAGGTCGATTTTTAGAAATACGCTTGATCAACACTTCGCGACTAGTCACTTCAAACCCTTCTCGAATAACACGCTTGATTGGACTACCAATAATACGTTGGATACGGTCTAATGTTTTCTCCTCTTCTCGGCTAACAAAAGAGATGGCGTGACCGGCATTACCAGCACGGCCGGTTCGGCCAATACGATGCACATAATCTTCAGGCAAATAGGGCAAGTTGTAATTAATGACATAGTCTAGGCCTTGGATATCCAAACCGCGTGCAGCAACTTCAGTCGCTATCAACACCTGTATTTTAGCGGACTTAAAATCAGCCAAAGCACGACGTCGAGAACCCTGACTTTTATCACCATGACAAACTGCTGCTTCAACCTTACCGGATCGAAGTTTGGCCATTAACCTATCAGCTTGCTCTTTGGTACTGGTAAAAACTAGAACTTGAAACCAGTTGTACTCTTCAAGTAGTTCTGCAAATAACTCAAGTTTTCGACGCTCTTCCACTGGATAGATAATATGCTCTACCGTGTCGGCTGTAGCATTTAACTTGGTGGCTCGAATTTCTGTATGACGTGTTAATAGTTTATGCGCTAGCTCATTAACCGCAGGCGATATCGTCGCGGAAAACAACAATGTTTGACGTTTCTTTGCCGTATGTTGCAGCACGCTTTGCACATCATCGATAAAGCCCATATCAAGCATACGATCTGCTTCATCCAGCACGACAAATTCAACACTTGCCAAGTTAACGTTACACAGCGTCATATGCTCTAATAATCGTCCAGGAGTCGATATTAAAATATCCACTCCTGCCTTCAACTTATTCGCTTGACCACCTAGCTTTACGCCACCATATAGGGCTGTCACTGATAAAGGTAAGAATTGAGCATAAGTACCGATGGTATTAGCCAATTGCTCTGCCAGCTCTCTTGTGGGCGTCAGAATCAACGCGCGAGGGCTACTTGGGACGGTAGCCTGAGGCTTATCGGTCATTTGTTGTAATATCGGTAACGCAAATGCCGCCGTTTTGCCGGTACCCGTCTGTGCACTGGCCAAGATATCTTTACCGCGACGCGCAGGTGTAATTGCTTGCACCTGAACAGCTGTCATCTCGCTATAGCCACATAAATCAATAGCTTGCTGAATCTCAGGGGCCAAACCTAGTGATGAAAATTTCATGTATATTCCTCTGTAAACATCGGCTACAGTCAAAAAACGAGGACAAATTATACAGGTTTTTAAGAATCAGGTGAGATTGATTGACATTTTGTGCAATTAACAACCTAACAAAGGTTCTTAGGTGTCCGTTTGGCTATTTGTAAAACAAAAAATAGTAAGCCCAACAAAAACAAGGACCACGGACAACGAAAGTGCTTCATTAAAAATTGATCGTTCCACAAAAGCAATAATGGCAGAGAAAACTGAAAGCACTGCTATAAATGATATTCCCCTTGATAACGATCCACTTTTCCATAGAAAAGGAACCAGTAAAGAGAAAGTCACAGCAATGCCACCCCATTTAATCCAGGTAAATAGGCTAAGAAGTTCCAGCTGATAAGAAATTGACTCTTCCGCCAACAGGTTAGTCATGATGTTCAATAACTGTAGGTTCTCAACGCCATCAGCAACCCATATAATAGGGGCAATCACCACTCCCACTAAATACCGTCTTTTTGGGGATTTTTTATAACAAGCCCAAGAAAACAACCCAAGAAAAAGCGAATATGCACTCATGAAGACATAATCTAACGTTGTTCCCAAACGCATAGCTTCAATCAAATCCGCACGTTGAGACGAATTATCCCATGCTAATAATTTTTTCACCTCTGCTTTGGTTTCAATAAATTCAAAAGCAATAATAGGTGTAAAAAAACCTTTCGGCATTTCTGGTGAGCTAACAGGAAAAACGCCTGTCAACACGATGCCCATTAGAATGGTGATTACACCTGCTATTCCGGCAGTTCCTTTAAACGAGTTTCCTTGCGGCTTTTGCACTATTTTACAACACCTCGAACGTTACATCAGCATGTTCGATCAGCCGTCCAACAAGTTTGTCGCCGAAGATACTGGCTGGGGTCCAAAAACCACCATCTTTACCTATTTTCTCTTCTCCCTTATAAAAGTCTAACGCTAAACACGCTGCAGCCTGCCCCAACATTTTAGCAGTAGACCCATACCCTGGATCGCCTTGACCCGTCACCTTCGTTGACACGGTCTTTCCTGCAGGGGTTTCACCGATAAAACGTAAGTCATAATAACCATCGACTTGTTCCTGAGGCGAAGGACCTGCACCTGGCTTAGGCAAAATGTAACGCTCTAATAGATAACGCGAGGGCTTCAACGACACGCCTAATAAAAATACGCCAAGCCCAGCGACCATAGCAGATGCCCCCAAGCACCCTTTCCAATCCTTACCCATAAGCATCGCTTCATCATAAGTAAAGCCAGCACCGTATTCTGAGCCTCCTAAGGCATTGGATCTAAACACAATGCGGGTATTAATGCCTGCCATCACAAAGGGGGCCGTCCATGCAGAAAAATCAGCATCCCAGGTTGGTTTATTGGTATTAAATTGCCGAGTACTGTAACCCGCATCCCCTGGACAAATTAAGTAAGGGTTCGCCAATTGCTTGCGTAACTCAGCGTCTTTAGCCGCTTCTTTAGTGATATTCACCATGCTAGCAATAGTGCCACCAGACGCTCCGCCTTTCGCGGCTTTTACTCGCATTTTTATATTTTGACAGTATTCACCCTGAGACTGCTTTGCCTGCTGCTGGGTAAAGTAAACACCGAGGTCTGATGGAATAGAATCAAAACCACAACTATGCACAATACGAGCTCCACTTTTCTTGGCGCTCTGCTCATACTTGCTCAGCATGGCGTAAATCCACTGCACTTCACCAGTCAAGTCACAGTAGTCGGTTCCATTTTCAGCGCACATTTTAACAAGCACTTCACCGTATAACGCATAAGGCCCTACCGTAGATACAACAACCCTGGTTTGTATACAAAGATCTCGCAACGCACTTTCATCGTTTGCATCTGCGACAAGAGTCGCGATGTCAGTGAGCCCAATGCGCTGCTTTACTTCTTCTAATTTACTCTTGGAACGACCCGCTATAGCCCAACGCAATGCTTCTTTGCCTTCAGCATTAAAATTATCAGCGATATATTTGCAGAGTATTTGACCAACAAAGCTGGTTGCACCAAAAATAATCACATCATATTGAAGCGTGCTCATGAGAAGTTCCTTTGTAGTGACTGAGAATCTGCATGAAGACTAACAAGCTTTGAAGGAAATCGGAAGGGAACGGTTAAAAGGAGCTAAAGTAGGGGGCCAAAGTAAGGGGCTACGCTGAGGGTACTTAGGATAATGAGGATAGCGTCACTACCCTCATTAATTTTACAACAATTGCTTTTACAACAATGCCATCTAAATCATTTTTTCTTGTAACATCCACTGATAACAATCGTTAAACATCTCATTCAATGAACAGGTGCTAAACCCGAGTTCTTCTTCTGCCTTTCTTGAGCTAACCGCCATGGTATCATTCAGCAAAGTTACTTTTTCCGGAGTTAGTAGTGGCTCAGCATTAGTGAACAACGAAACCTTCCCCAGAATAAACGCGACTATGTTTAGCAACAACTTAGGCAAAGACCGTGTCGGAGTTTTGATGTTTAATAACCCCCCCACTGTATCAAACACTTCCTGGTAAGTAGCATGCACTCCCCCTAACAAGTAATTTTCACCTGTGCGACCTTTCTCGTAAGCAACCACATGAGCCTTTGCATAATCCCTAACATGACCAATAACACTGGATCCTTGAGGTATACCTTTCATAGCACCTTTTTTAAGATTTTCAAAAATAAGCGGGGTATAATTATAATCCAGAGCCCCAACAATCTGACAAGGATTTAGGATGACAGCATCTAACCCCTTTTTAATGCCTGTATGAATTTCTTGTTCGGCAAAAAACTTGGATTTGTAATAATTAATACCACTTTCCATTGCCTTAGACGGGGTCGTTTCTGAAACCTCTTCTCCACCAGGTTTTCCAAATGCCCCAATGGATGACGTATGGATCAAACGGCCGGCATTTTTCTTTAACGCAATATTGACAACATTCCGTGTGCCTTCAATATTTACCTTATTCTGCCATTCGTTCTTTTTTTCCCACATACTGGTGTCTGCAGCCACATGAAATATCGCATCAACATTTTCCGGTACCGCAGCTTCCAGTGAAGCGATATTTAACACATCACCTTCTACCTGAGTAACTGACATTTTATCCAAATCAGACGTTCGAGATGTACTGCGACGTAACGCAATAACATCCCAGCCTTCTTCTGATAGTTGCTTGACAATATGCAACCCTAAAAAGCCGGTACTCCCTGTAACAAACGCAGTTTTTTTATCACTCATTATTTTATCTTCCTAATAATCTAAATATCGTACAAACGGAATTTACTGAGCTTCACACCTGGTGGCGCAGCAACATCCGTGGGCACAAAATAATCTGGGACCAGCTCAGAGCCAGGAACCACGCTGTATTGCTCAAAGTCTCGCTCTCCTTCATCAAACAAGAGGCTATCATCAATACAAAAATTACCCGTAAACTCTCTCGATGGTTTCGAAACAATAGCATAAGCAGCATCAGCCATGATCGTTGGCTTGCGAAATTCCTTACGCAAGTCTTCCCCTCCATGAACCACTGCAGCAGGTGTTTCCACCCCAACACGAGGCCAAAGGGTATTCACTGCGATACCATCTTCGGCAAACTCTTTTGACCAACCCAAAGCGTATAAACTCATCGCGTATTTTGACACAGAATACGGTGACGTGTGTTGAAACCAAACGGGTTTAAGGTCTAACGGTGGTGACAAACTAAGCACATGGGCATTATCTGATTTAACCAAATAGGGGTGACAAGCTCTTGTCACCAGAAAAGCGGCCCTTTCATTAATATTAAACAACAGATCATGACGTTTTGTGGTGGTCTCCATGGAGGGTTGAATCCAAAATGCACCTGCGTTGTTAACACAAATATCAATTCCACCAAAATGCTCAGCGGTTTGCTTAACGGCGGCATTAATATTATCTTCGTCTCGCACATCAAGTACGATCGGCAGTGCCTTACCACCCGCATTTTCTACAATCTCAGCAGTTTCATGGATAGTGCCCGGTAATGTAGGGTGCGGCTCTGATGACTTTGAACAGATCGCAACATTGGCACCCGCTTGAGCAAAGCGTTTGGCCATCGCCTGCCCAATACCTCTAGACCCACCCGTTAAAAAGACTGTTTTTCCTGCTAAATTCTGTTTCATACTGCCCCCTAGATACCCTTTTTTAAAAATCATCTCGATTATAAGATCATCGCTTATAATCGAAACAACACTACCGCAATAACAGTAAAAGCTATAAATTCACCAATGGGTAAAAATATCAACTCAACAAACTGTGCGGGCGGAAATATAGCAGTAACAAGTCGCATAAATCCTAACAATGCAAAACCTACCGCACTCGCCTTATAGATCTGTTGTTTTGTAATAACATCATTTTTAGCATGTCCAACAATGAGCCCCCAGGCCACAAACGCCGAACCTGCACTTGCCAGCCCGTATAAAACAATACCTAAGTTTGCAAACTCTCCGCCCGGAAGTGAATCCGATTGGAACATCTCAGGCATCGGTAAATAAATAACATACGCCGTCACCAATACACACCCAAGAAACACCAGTATTTTTGAAATAAGATTTGGTAAGACACCTTGTGAACCCGACATATTTTTTCCCCAATTAAACTGTGAATGATACTTCTATAATTCAAACAGAAGCCCAAAAAAAAGGTGCCCTAAGACACCTCCTATTCAGACCTACCCAAGCCTTTTCACGATATAGGCTATGCTTCTGCTTCCGTCATTTCTGCCGCCATCGCTGCTGCGTTAGCATCATCAATCGCCTGTTTCTGGGCAGGAATCGGATTAATGGAATCAACCGAATACTGCTTTGCCTCATCCCATGTATTTGCAACATTAGCAATATCAACATAAAACTGGTTATACCATTGACGCAATTTATAGATAGGGCCATCGCCATCACACAATACAGGATTATCAACGCGTACCTTACTATGCCAGAAGTGAACATCTTCAAAAAATGCCGCTTGTGTCAGTTGAACATAACCGCTCACCATTGCATCGCTTTCTTCTTTTGACATGCCAGGGAACAGTTTAACCATCACACCAAAACGAAGATCAAAACTTTCGGTACCGGTTGGTATATGTGACACCAACAGCTTGGACTCTACCGGAACACCGTTCATTTCACCTGACATCTCAGTAATCATATAGGCAGGACCATAATACGTCGCGGTCGTGGTTAAAATCGAATCGCCGGCCAAACGGGGGCTTTTCCCTTCCATATGCTGAACAGCGATATGCTTGTGAAAGGTATTTTCAAATGTCATCGCTTCAGCAGAATGCACGGGGCCAAAATGCGCCTTGTCCGCCATATTATCGACCAACTCACGACAGTTAGTTTCAATCGGTATTAACGAAACATCCCAGCCAGACCATTCATCAGTGCCAAAAGCCTCAATCATTGGCGGCATTTCGTCTTCTAAAGGTGCGTTGTTTTCAGGGTCGTTATACACAAAAGCCAAGCCATTACGCTCCAATACAGGCCACGGCTTAATACAGGCTTTCTTAGGAATATTCTTTGCGTAAGGAATATCATCACATACACCATCCTCGCCCCAACGCCACGCATGCATTGCACAACGTAACGAGTTGCCTTCCACATAGCCCTGAGAAAGATCTGCCCCCATATGTGGGCAAAAACCATCGAGAATAATTAGCTGTTTATCTTCACCACGAAAGGCAACAAGGTTCGTACCAAAGTACTTTAGCTGTACCGGAGTATCACCAAACTCTTCTACCTTACCTAAACAGTGCCAACCACGAGCATAACGCTCTTCCACTTGTGCCGCTTCAATTTTGGCGTACTTACTCATCTCTCTTGCCTCGCAATGTAGCTCGTAATATAGAATGATTAATGATGCCCTCACAACCCCTGATAGAAGTAGTCGGATAAGCATAAAATATCAAGGCGCTTGTTATTTTGCAACAATAATGCAAATATACTTCTAAAATTACAAAATGATGATAATCACGGCCTCTGGCCGAGCAATTATCGTCATTGCTAACAACCCAAAAAATCAACATATTTTCAAGGAGTTATCCCATGGAAAACGAACAAAAGATCGCAACTGTAAAAAGATATATCGACGCCCTGAGTAATGATGATTTTGATGCCATCAAAGATATTTATGCGGACAACGCCACAATCGAAGACCCTGTAGGGTCTGAGCCCAATGAAGGCATTGAAGCTATCCTAGCGTTTTACCTACGATTAAAAGGCATGGGCGTTAAATTGGCACTTACAGGCTCTGTACGATGCGCAGGTAATTCCGCTGCATTCCCTTTTACTGCGACTGTAGGTGGAAATACCTTAGAAATCATTGATGTATTTGAATTTAATGATGACGGAAAAGTACAGTCTATGAAGGCTTACTGGTCTCCAGAAAATCGCGTTTAAACGCTGTAATAAAAAAAACCAAACCTCCCTATAAATAAGGGGGTTTGGTTTTTATCAAGTAGGCGGGTTATGACCCAGCCTTCTCTTCTGGCCCAAAGTAATTCGACATTGCTTGAAACCATGTCATATACGCCATATCCCCTTCGATTTTTATCTCACCGTCCTTGATGCCCATTAGAAAAAGTGTTTTATCATTCGGGTTTTCACCCATCTTTTTAATGAGGTCCATAGCACTTTTTGGATTTTTAAATACAAAAGCCATCGTTGGATTATCATGAACCTTTCCCTTCGAATGGGTTTGACCTGCATCAAAGGCGAAGTAACGCTTTACCTTTAAGTCTTCTGTTTTAAATTGCAAAACAACCTGATAATCACCTATAACTTTCTTAAATCCCTCATTCTTTTTAGAAAGAGAGTTAATACGCCAAGACAGTATCCATAACAAAAAACGAAATAACATACAGACTCCTATTCATTTACGTATTATAGGTACGTTCATGTACCTATAATACTTAGATTTATTAAAAAGGATTATCCAAATATTTTTGCAAAGAACCCTTTTTTCTGACCATCTGTTTCTGCTGCCTTGGCACTTTCAGCTTTTGCACTGTCAGCTTTATCACCTTGTACAGACTTTCCAAGTACCGCACAGTCCATTACAGATTTACCCATAATAGTACCAACAACACTTCCCTGTAAATTTTGGTTTTTATCGACCTGCGCAGAATACGTTAATGTCATCGGAACAGGTTTACTCAATTTACATTTCCATGTCATGGTGTCGCCACTTGTTACCACACCATCTAATACCTGCTGCGCCCCGTGCTCATCATTTAACACATGGCCTTTAATAGCTCCGCCCGATGTCTTTAGTACCAGGCGACTAAATTGATCACCCACCGGGGACTTAACGGTAATGTCCCATACGTTATCAACTGTATCGATTTTAATAGCCTCAATATCGTCTAACGTTTCCTGTGTCGCAGTTAAATCATAAAACAACTGGTACTCTTCTTCAGAGAAACCTAGGTTTTTCAGATCATCAAAAGTACTTTCGACTCGAAACGCTTTTGTAATATCTTCATCCATCATTTGCTTGATGGCAGGTTCAACACTTTCAATAGTCATACCAACGTCAACAGCGGGTGTCTCAACCATCATTACTCGTGCAAATTTACCACCACCTACAGAGAATATTTCACGCGTAATGTCGCATTTTTCATGACATAAATACGATACAACCGGCGCTAAACGATCAGGTTGAAAATCTTTTTCTAAGTGATCGCGAAATTCGCTATCGGGTAACAATGCAGATAAACGTGTAAACGCTGCAGGCAACAAAACATTAACATTAATATTATGTTCCTTACCCAACAAACCAACATTACGTGTTAATCCAATCAATGCAGACTTCATTGAAGGGTAAGTAACCTGAGGACTAAAACCTAATACTGAATCAGACGCAGTATTAATAATACGACCGTACTTTTGCTTCACCATATGAGGCCATGCAGCACGCATCGTATTAATGGCACCCATCACATGCACACCAAGATGCATCTCTACTTCATCTTTATCCACGTTTGGAAATACCGATGTGCTCGCGATACCGGCATTATTGATGATGATATCAATGCGGCCCCAATTTTTAATCGCCGTTGCAACCATCTTCTCTGCTGTTGCATAGTCAGAAACACTATGAGCATCGGCAATCGCTTTGCCTTTACCAAGAGCATTAATTTTTGCAGCAGCATCATTAGCCACTTTTGATGTTGGTTTACCGTCAACCCCGAAAGTACCGCCGCCTAAATCGTTAACGATGACATTACAGCCATGTTCAGCCAAATACTTTGCATAAGCGAAACCAAGACCACCACCTGCACCCGTTACGATTGCCACTTTACCGTCAAAATTGAAAGACATACTGCTTTCTCCAGAGCTGTTTTATTAAATTTGTCAAAAAACCAAGTATACAATGTATACTGGAATTGCTATGGTTACGCAAGTTATATTTGCAACAGCATTGCAAATATACGTATTAGCCCATAGACACAACGAATGCATTTAGGAGTAACGATGCCAGATTTCAATAAACCCACAATGATCGAAACCAATGGTATTCAGCTGGCAATCTATGAAGGAAAACCCTCCGGTGACGCACACCCATACCCCCTTATTTTGTGTCACGGCATGCCAGAGCTTGCCTATTCCTGGCGCCATCAATTTGATGCGCTCGTCGAAGCTGGTTTTCATGTAATAGCGCCTGATATGCGTGGTGTTGGGCACTCAGATGCACCCGCCAATAAAGAAGATTACAAACTCAACATTCGGCTAAATGACTTACGCGGCGTGCTAACGCATTTTGGTTATGAGAAAGCAATTTTTGTAGGACACGATTTTGGCGGAGCCATTGTGTGGGGTATGGGACTTTATTATCCAGAATGTGTTGCTGGGTTAATATCTATGAATTCCCCGTTTGCCGATATGCCTATCAATCCTGTTGAACTGTACGAGATCATGTACGGGCCAAAGAATTACTTCGCCTATTTCCAAACAAAAGATTGTGAGAACAAATTCAATAGTGATCCCGCTCGCACATTTCGCTTCTATATGCGAAAAGATACTGGTAACGGCACCAACCTTTCTCGCAACAAAAAACATGACCCAGAAAGCATGTCCCATGTCCATTGGATTCATGATGATGAAAGCACCTGGCCCGGAGAAGTGATACCCAGCGAGAAAGAATTACAGTACTACGCAGACTCGTATGCGCGCCACGGTTTTGTTGGAGCACTAAATTGGTATCGGTGTTTGCCTTATGATTTTGAGCAACAACAAAAAACCTTCCCGGATGGCTTGCCTAAAATCAAACAACCTGTTCTTGCAATTGGCGGTGAACTAGATTTTATCGCCTCCCACGTGTTCTACGATATTCTTGATGACTATTGTACGGACTGGGAAAAAATTGTAATTCCTGGATGCGGGCACTGGTCTCAACAAGAGAAGCCAGATGAATTAAATACGATAATGGTGGATTGGTTACAGAAACAATTTATGTAAAATTTTTAAAATAAAAAAGGGGGAACTCATAAAAAAGTTCCCCTTTTTTATTTCTAACGAATCACATAGGCATTAACCACTTGCCAACATTTCATTAATCGCTTGAGCAAATTCTGTTCCAGAATCTTCCTGTAAAAAGTGCCCACCTTTTAACGTAATGTGATTCAGCCCTTTCGAACCCGGAATGCGATCTCTCATGTATTTATCTCCACCTTTGGTAATCGGATCACCATTACTGAAGGTGGTTAAGAAAGGTTTCTCCCATTTCTCTAGCGATTTCCACGCCTCCCTATTCGCTTCCGTTGCAGGGTTGTTAGTATCAGTAGGCACTAAACGCGGAAATGCTCTAGTACCTATTTTATATTTTGATGTTGGAAATGGCGCATCGTACGCACGTCGCTCATCTTTGCTTAATGATTTAAACGAACCAAACTCTATAATTCTTGCAATAGGAAACCACGGGCTGTGTAACGCAAAATTCTTCCAAATTTTAAAAGCTGCCGGGGCTTCCTGATCCCCTGTTGGCAACATACCATTTCCTACAACAATAGCTTTAAACCGAGAAGGGTTTTCTGCGGCCAGTCGCAATCCAATCAACGACCCCCAATCTTGGCATACCAGGGTAATATTTTTAAGATCCATTTTTTCAATAAATGCCAACATCCAATCCATATGGGTTTGATAGGT
>CAJXZM010000179.1 GCA_913063125.1 uncultured Gammaproteobacteria bacterium
AAAGAGTGATCACGTTCAACTGCAAGAGGTGATCACTTTGGACCGCAGAGGGTGATCATTTTGGTCCGCAATATGCACTAGCGACGCGATGTAACAGTTGATACGCCGTCAAGTAATTAAGTACCATAGAAACCGCGTCGGCCTGATCCAAACCAGAAGGCTGTTTCACTACTCTTTTCTGAGGCACATTGAGGTGCGTAGAATAACCACCAACTTGTGTCAGTGCCACAACAGCATCCCCTTCCCGAATACCCGTGACTGCGGAACCCACCTCTTCCACGATACCTGCCACCTCATAGCCTGGAGTAACTTGAGGCCCGCGTATACCAGGATAAAGCCCCTCACGCACCATCAAGTCGGCGAAAGATACCCCGGCGGCCTTTACTCGGATCTTCACCTCCCCCCCGGCTGGAGCAGTTAGCTTCTCTTCTAATAACCCCAGTACTTTCTTACCGCTCTTTTTTACAACAATCATCCGCTTATTCATATCTATTCTCCTACTGGGTTATTATGAATCATTCTATTTATGCCTAGCGTTCGAAGGGTAGAAAATCGCGATTCAGGCCGTAGCTTTGATTCTTTATCTACCCAATCCGTAAGCTCCTCTTTTAGGTTTAGCCTTGGGTATCTTTCCAACGTTGAATTCACACATCCTATAGGCATATCGATAAAGCGATTTCCAACAACATCTAGCGAGCTACCAGCTTGCAGGTAATGAGCCTCCCAGCCACATTCTGCCCCTGGAATATCCATATTAAGATGAATGAGAATGGCATCACTGATCTTTTTCGCATTCTTTTCATTGGTAAGCCCCAGCACATCTTCAGCACCCTGGACACCATCAAACGTAAAACACTTGGCGTGCACGCAGCCTCCATGATGTTTCTCCGTCAGGCCTAAATCGTGCAGCATCATACTTACATATAGTATTTCTGGGTCCCAGCGACTACCATCCAGCTGTCCCAATAACGATGCCCAGATATACGATCGATGGCAGTGATTAACCAACGCTATGGATGAGTCTGACTCCATCTTTTCCATAGCTGTCCTAGCAAATACGGAATCAGGATAAATAATTTTATCGAAATCAATTTTATTAAAAGCTCGTCTCTTTCCAAAATTTAGAGAGCGATAATAAAAAGTTAATTTTGCTTTCACCGCAGAGAGCGCATACAAACTCCGCTCTGCTCTAGTTAATTGCCCCTGGTTTTGTTCCCTATCGGGACCACTGGAGGTTTTTTCTAGCACTGGACTCATGTGGAATTACCTGGCTGGCAAGCCCCTCGATCTTCAATTTCAGGTGACTGTTGCCAGCCTCCATGGAGAGCCCATCAAGACCCGAACAGGCTTGGTCATTCAACCAGACGCCTCCATTTTTGACATAAAAAATGCGGATCTTATACTCGTAACGTCCTGCGGAGAGGACATAGAAGCCGCACTCACGCACTACAAATCCGCATTACCCTGGTTACGGCAACAACATTGGGTATAACTACATAAACGGAATAAAACCCCCACAGATCATTGCAACATAATGATATTATTATATTTATTGATGTTTTTTTGAGTGGTTTATAATGGGTTTAAGGCTTACTTGTTATTCTATATCTCTAACAGTCTTATGCTTACCTGACTCGTGCCGTTCTCTGGCGTCGCTTTCAATATACCGGTCTGTAGTCTGCATAGATCCATGGCCAGCATCGTCACGAACATGTTCTCGGGGACGAACTTTTACATCTTCCGAGATACCGGTATGGCGAAGCCAATGAACTGTTGCCGCCTTCAATGCTATCGCGTCATCTTCGAGACCGTCTTCTTTCATTCTAGAAAAGGCGTTATCAAAACAATCTTGCACGATTTTTCTTACCATTCGTGTACTTGTTAACGGGCCTTTACCTAAGTTTTTGGTTATCAAGGGGGTACTGTCGTCTGGAGCCGGTAGGCCTGGCAGTCCGAGATGACGACGATATCTCTTGAGAGACTTTTTCATATCTTCACAGACTGTTATTGTTCTATCCTTATTTCCCTTTCCAGTAACGTTGAACCACCAATTTCCATCGTCATCTTTCTTAAAGTCACCCATTACAGGTGAAGAGCGTTCATCCGATACGAGTTCAGAAATACGCAAATACATTGCGTAGAGACAATTCATTATAAATAGGGTTCGTTCATGGGCGTCTGGATTTTCAGAAGCCATCAGTTCGGCTGTCTCCAAGACATAGTCCCATTCGAAGTTACTTATACGCCTCACTATAGCTCTATTCTGATCTTTACGAACAAACTTACTCTTTTGACGGATCAAAGAAACAGGGTTCGACTCGGTTAAACCTTCCTCGTAAATATACCCATAAAAGGACGATAGTGCGGTAAAAATAGCCTTGATAGCACTTTGTGAAAATAAGAAATCCTTTTCTGTCGAAGCCTTCCCTGCGCGATATTCAGTCTTTGAAACACTGGATACAAATGGCCGCCACTCAATATTAACAATCCGTTCCCCGTTGTTCATTTTAAAGCGAGCTACATTTTTGGTACCTATCCATGCTAACGGTGGGCTTATGCAAAAACGAATAAACTCCTCAATATCTTCTCGCTTTAGTGATATGGCTGCACATTCCTGAACAAGCCAGGACCATTGAAGAAGTCTTTCGAGTTCTCGCCTATAAGAATTAAATGTAGCCGAGCTTCCATTGTAACTATAAAGAAATTTGAGTGCATACTCATAATCTATCGAAGCACCTATAATTCTACAGGCCTTTGGTGCAACGGTTTCGATATCGAACTGTTTACGCTTAAACGGATTCCCCATGTGATCCAAATTATCGAATATCGGTATTGGTGAGCTGCGCTTAGGGTTCATTAAAGTCTCTTACCAGTTAGATTCACCTAATTATAGGGGGCTGATGTCCGCAGGGGCTAGAACGTACGCTAACGATATTTAACAGCCAACAATCTTGATTTACGTACGTAAAACCATGCTTATCACTTCAAAAGTTTGATTTAACAATGACCGCAACTTGTTGATTTTAAAGCTAAAGCACGTTATCGGTCTAGTGGACCTCAAACCCCTTTAAGTACGTATCATCCATTCGCCAGCGATTTCCGGGTTTCCTCTTCTTTTTATGGAAAGCGTTTTCCAACTTCGGTGCATAGGGAACAACCCATCGATTCAGAGTGTTATGATCGATGCTAAGGCCACGCTCCGTCACCATTTCTTCAATGTTACGATAGCTTCGCGCGTAAGAACAGTACCAGCGAACGCATTGAAGGATGATTGATTTTGGTGTGTGACGGCCTTTGAGGGTGATTATTAATTGATCAGTTTGGTGCGATATGGAAAGATCATTGTACCATACGGCTCTCTGGCATCACTGGATGCGACGAAACCGCGGCCTGAGGGCCTGAACCTCAAGTAAGTGCAGACAAAACACTTAGGTAAGCCACATAGGTCTAAAGCCGCATTACACCATCTAATTATGTATGATGTTGCCATTTACATCATAGGTTGTCGTTATTGTAGCGCCACCCTTAAATGCATGGGTTATCACTTGACTCTTTTGACCATCCGGGTCAATTTCGCTTATATATTCGTCGAGAGTTAAGAAAGAGCTTAGGCTAAGTGACAGAAACTCAGCATACGTAAACTGCGCGTCTAGACCTGACGCGTAGAACTCCTCTTCAGAAATGTAATCGCTGAGAGGAATGGTATCATTCTCATAGGACGCAATCAGCCCTGGGAGAGTGTCCAAATGGAAATAATAATAGTTTGTCGTTATCGATTCATCAGGGTTTTCGAAAGGGGCAGTGAAGCTGGCGCTTGGCGGAATGGTTATGCCATCTTGAGATGCAATGTCGCGGGCGTCCATATTCTCGAAATAGTTAATATCGTGCATTTCACTGCTCAATAGACCATCTGCTCGGTAATTTTTGCGTAATATGTCCCGAAAGCCATTAACGAATACATACTCCGATAGCTTACCTTCAAATACTTCGCTACCGGTGCAACTATCAATACCTTCAGTTAAACTAGCGAGCATAGATGCAGGCAGGTTTCTCGAAGGACAATGAACACGGTTTAAGTTGCCTAGCACGCTTCGTTCAGTCCCGCCGCCTGAGTTCTTCGCCACAATTATAATATCGTAAATCGAATGATCGATGGCGGTGATTTCTATAACACTGCCATCAGCATACAGTACCCTTAAAACGCCGCTTAGGTTAACTTGCCACGATATATCGTCTATTTGTGCTGAGACAGATATAGGCAAGCCGTCTTCTCCATATCGAATACTTGTGGAGATCAGAGCGCCACCTGTACGCATGAACATGAATCGGAAGTCATAAAATCCCACGGTTGCATCACTCGATCCCGGTGCTGTAATTTCATAACTGCCCTGAAGAAGTTCACCAGCCTTAAATGGATCATCGTAAAATAAGGACAGACCTTCACCAGCGTTGTCCGTATTCGCGGTGAAGGCCCCATTGAGTTCGTGGGCGGCTATGGTTTCTTTGAAGTGATCTAACGCATCTTGTGCTGACACTGGGGCAGGTCGATCAGGTCGAAGAGTAGCTATAGCAGAGATTAATTGCGTTTCAAATTCAGAATCTGTTACAGAAAAATCCAACCCAGTATCTATAGTTCTCAGGGATTCAGCAATAGTAATCCCGTTGCTAGGGTTATTGTCGCTATCAATAGACTGTAGAAAGCGTAACATTCTTACAACTACAGCTTCCTCAACATCCGATGTACTCGCTAGCGATAGAGGCGTTAATAGTTCGTCGGCCACCGTGGAAGGAAAAATCACGTCGGCCAAAGTGAAGGTTATCGTTTCTCCACTTATATAGTTAAAATTCCCTGCGTCATCAGTAACACCGCTTAGAGTCTCGGTGCTGTAACTAAGCCCGGCTACGGCACTGTCAAGAAAGGTTCCAGTTTTTACTTCTTCGGAGCCACTTTCAGTGCTACCACCATTATTGCCAGAGTCGCTACTGCCACCACTTCCACCGCATGCGACCAGTAAAAATGTTAATAAGATTGATGGGATTGCCCGTATCATATTGACCTCCAAATAGACTAAGTAGTGCCGACGAGTGTGGATATAATACATACCTTGGTTCCATTTTTCTGTTATTTTATGTTCTCTTCGGGCCAAACCCTTCTTCTCAGGTTCCAAAAGGCCGAATGGCTCTAAATAGAACCAATAGGGGTTAAACCCAGAAAGCCGCTTATGCTCAGCTGGGCATAAGCGGCTTTATGTACAGTTCCGGACTAGGTATAGCCATGCGTAAAAAGACTCTAATTACCGGTAAAATTCGCCAATTTGGGGGTCTGGGGACATAGCCGCCTAAAGTGACACTTATTGCTACAGCCCCTGCCTCACAGGCCCTACAGAGGTGCCTTAATTTTCATTTTGTACTATTGATTGCATAATCTCATCCAAATCGAGCAGGTTTTGTTCAAAGCTGAAGCTGTAGGTCCCGTTCAAATTGATATTGTGCCAGGCTACGGGCGACACCTGCTTGATAATTTCCAGCTTCTTCTCGTCACCTACCGCCTCAAAATGCTCGAGTAATCGCGTCAGTATCAGAGAGTTGAAATAGATGATGGCGTTGGTTAACAGCCTCGCGCATTCATTCCACAAGACGATCTCATCGTCTGATTTTCCTTGGAAACGATTACCATTCACATGAGCAATGGCACGACGTAATTGATGATAAGCTTCCCCACGATTCAAAGCTCGCTGCACATAAGTTCTTAAACTAGCATCATCAATATAGTCCAGTAAATACATAGCTTTGAGCATGCGATTATATTCAGTTAAAGCTTTCAGTAAGGGATGGTTTTGACTGTAACCAGAAAGCTTTCTAACGAGTGTTGCTTGCGTTATCGTCTTTTGCTGTAGCGAGATTACAATGCGTTGAATCGTATCCCATTCACCGATGATCAGTGCTGTATTGATAGGTTTTTTTAATGAGAGCGTCGCCTTATTATCTTCTCCCTCACTCACATCAAAAAGGTCTGAGATCACCGTCCCAAACTGCGCATAACGCGGCGCAAAGGTATAGCCAAACAGGTCCAGCAACGCAAAGTTCACATGATTAACCCCGTGCGTATCCGTTGATAATATATCCGGCTTAATTTCAGAAGTATTGTTATGAAGCAGGTCTAAAATAAAGTGTGATTCATGTTCATTGGCGCCAATAATCTGGGCATTCAAGGCTACATGATTGGCTATCAGGTTCATCGATGTCAGTCCTTTGTTCGTGCCAAAATATTTAGATGAATAGCGGGTTTTAAAAGTCTCTAACCGTGATTCGAATTTTTGCCCGTCAGCACTGGCATGAATGAGTCCTTCCTGGATATTATAATGCTTGAAGATTGATAATTTCGCTGTCGCATCGTTAATTGCATCATTGCCAAGGTTTAGCGTTTCAGGTCGCAAATAATTGGCCTGTACTGTGCGCAGATGATCATATGATCGGTCAGAGATACTGGCCATGCCATGCAAGCCGTAATAAGTTCCATTGCCAATGACTGCTGCCAGCAAATCATTCAAATGATCGCTCTGTCCAGACTGTACCTGACGAACATGCTCAAAGTGCTTTAAGAAGCCTGTCTCCTGATGAACGAAGCGTAATACATCGGCAATGTTAATCGGTTTCATGCGATCAAAAAAGGGATTGTTTAAAGCCGATTTTGTGCCTGAATATGGCAGGCGCCATTGGGTTTTTCCTGAGCGATTTCGCAATATCACGTTTTGATTGTCGCCGTCATCAATGCGCTGGCAAACTCGTTCCAACTTATCATTTATCTTCTGCTCCATTGCGTTCACAAGCTGGGCAGGTTCGGTATTCATGCTGTCTAGCATGGAGCCTTTAAGTAGCTTGTCTTTCTGTGCCCAAGGGATATCTCCAACAAGGTCGTCGTGTAATGCACGATATTTAATGGCCGTTGGTATAAATAGCTGGCCATCTAGTTTATTTTGAGCTGACAAATACAGCATAATTTCGTAACGCTCAGAGAGTACGTTGTTATCCGCATCGATCACATACAATTGATGCTTAGGCGAAATTAACCGCTGGTCTGTCGAATCTATTTCTCCAGACTCTAACAACTGCTCTCTTATTGTATTTAGCTGTGCGGCTAATCCCTGTGTATTATCTGATCCTTCAAATGTCAGACATAAAAATATGGGCCGTATTAAGTGTTTGATCAGTTCACGCTGCTTATCGTAAAATTCCCAGATGTAATCATTTTTCGTGCGTTTTTGTTTTTTCAGATATAAGCATAGTGATTCAATTTCCCGCGCTCCAAGCAAGCCTCCTACCTGTTGTTTTATTTGTCGAAATGACACCTGGTCATCAATAGTATCGTCAATAAAAAAGTATAATAATTCAGCGGCTTTACTGATATTGGCTACCGCACCTTCCCAATCTTTATAGGCCATTTCCTTGGCATACGCTTTGGCTTTTTCACGTAACTTTCGGACATGGTAAATAAACCCATCAGCCAGTCGCTCAATGTTTATTTGTGCCCGTTCCTGAATATAACAGAGTAAATAGAGCTGCTGCGTGACACGGTCAAAACGTTTAAGCTTGGTAATAGAGTAGTAATCAACCATCGCCGCATAATGCAGTTGGTTTTGTTGCGATAGTGATAGAGCAGAGACCACCTGATTCACTTCATTCATCCAGGGCTGAATCAGCTTGTTCACGTTCAACTCTTTCTCCAATTCAGGGGCATTAAAACTTTTCGCAGCCTGCTTAAGTTCTTTGACCGTTAGTGTACTTTCTCCATCAACTAAATCCGCCAGCTTAGCAGCCAAATCAGCAGATATTGTTGTTTTTAATGTGTCAGAAAGTCGCTTACGTTCCTGCTTGATTACCTGGCTAATAATTCGCTGAAGTACGGTATATTTAGGGATGGCTATATGATTTCGAGCAAGGTATTCGGTGCAAGCATCAAACAAAAAGCGTGGTTCAATCCAGAATTTTGCCACCTGTTGTAAATTGGTAATGAGAGGTTCCTGATGTTGCCTTGCATCCCATGCTTCAAAGTTTTGCAGACTAAGAATCTTGTCGTAGATACGTGTTTTCTGCTTATTGGGGTATAAATACATAAACAGACTAGAATCCCCATAGTTCGTTGTAACTCATTGATATTATTTGGTTTGTCAGCTCCTTTTTGTGAGGTCTTCGTTTTAGTTATTCTATATCTCTAACAGTCTTATACTTACCAGATTCGTGCCGCTCTCTAGCATCGCTTTCAATATACCGGTCGGTAGTCTGCATAGAGCCATGACCAGCATCGTCACGAACATGTTCTCGAGGACGTACTTTTACATCTTCCGAGATGCCGGTATGGCGAAGCCAATGAACAGTTGCCGCTTTCAGTGCAATCGCGTCATCTTCGAGACCGTCTTCTCTCATTCTGGAGAAAGCGTTATCAAAACAATCCTGCACGATTTTTCTTACCATTCTTGTACTTGTTATCGGACCTTTACCTAAGTTTTTGCTTATCAAAGGGGTGCTGTCATCTGGAGACGGTAAGCCAGGTAACCCTAAATGTCGGCGATATCTTTTGAGAGATTTTTTCATATCTTCGCAGACGGTAATTGTTCTATCCTTGTTTCCCTTTCCTGTGACATTGAACCACCAATTTCCATCGTCATCCTTTTTAAAGTCACCCATAATCGGCGAAGATCGTTCATCTGATACCAGCTCTGAGATACGCAAATACATAGCGTAGAGACAGTTCATTATAAATAGCGATCGCTCATGTGCATCCGGATGCTCAGAAGCCATCAGTTCGGCTGTTTCCAGGACATAGTCCCATTCAAAATTACTTATACGCCTCACTACAGCTCTATTCTGATCTTTACGAACAAACTTACTTTTTTGTCGAATCAAAGAAACTGGGTTCGACTCGGTTAAACACTCCTCGTAAAGGTACCCATAAAAGGACGAAAGCGCAGTAAAAATGGCCTTGATAGCACTTTGTGAAAATACGAAATCCTTTTCTGTTGAAACCTTACCTGCACGATATTCTGTCTTTGAAACACTTGATACAAATGGTCTCCATTCTTCATTGGTAACTCGATCACCGTCCTTCACTTTAAAACGGGCCACATTTTTGGTTCCAATCCACGCTAACGGAGGGCTTATGCAAAAACGAATAAACTCTTCAATATCTTCTCGCTTTAGTGATACGACAGCACATTCCTGAACAAGCCAGGACCACTGAAGAAGTCTTTCGAGTTCACGCCGATAAGAATTAAATGTAGCCGAGCTCCCATTGTAACTATAGAGAAATTTGAGCGCATACTCATAATCTATTGAAGCCCCCACAATTTTACCGGCCTTTGGCGCAACCGTTTCGACATCGAAATGTTTACGCTTAAACGGATTACCCGTATGATCCAAATTGTCGAATATCGGTATTGGTGGACTGCGCTTAGGATTCATTCAGGTCTCTTACCAGTAGGATTTACCTAATTATACGCATATATTCGATATTATGCACAATTCCGATATTGCACAATATCGGTATAATAGTATACGTGTATGTTGATTTAGCCAAAGAAATTACATTTCGGAAATTAGTACGCCTATTGTGGTCACGATACCCACTACCGTGAATAGTGCTGCCTTAAACAAGCTTTCACTTGAAGCTCGATGTATGTTGCTAGCTCGGTCAATCCCAGTCTGCCCTGTCTTTCTATAATACCGCTGCTCAACCCAATAAGAGCCTTCTATGCTTAGATTGTAGCCTAGGTAATAGCGCTTAAGCTCTGGACAGGTAATCACTAACAGGAGACCTTCAACAACCTGACCTAGCAACAATAAGGCGACAAACGAAAATCCAGCACTCCAGAAGCCGATGCTAAAAGGCCAAAAGAGGAAGTAGAGGGTTACACCAATAAAAAAAATGAACGCAAATACTCTGCTTGCTATTGCAACCTTTTTTTTGAGTGCCAGAAACTCAACGCAGGAAAGCAACCCCGTCTTATCGATGGACGAGTCTAGAATTTGGTTAGACGTGTCTGTCTTTAGAACTGTATACATATTATATCCCTTCATAACCGATTAATTGTGCCTACTCCACCAACCGACAGCATTGGATGGAGTGGCTCATAGGGCCAAATGGCTGGGTTCTTTGACGACTATGTGAGGTATATCGAGATCAATCAGGGTTTATAAAATATTTAGGCCCCCTATTTTGATGTTTTTTTCGAGAAATTTAGTAAGGGTAACTACACGCTCGGGCCAAAGCCCTATTAATAGATATATATATATGTATCATTGATATATATGAAATTATCACTATGCACGGACTTCTTGGGCCTTCTGCCCTGGCGAGATAGCACTTAATCTGACAATGGCAACGCCGCCACCAAGCAACAATATTTCTATAGAATCAGCAACAAATCCTTCTTGAAAGTATCTTTGGTGTTAGATGTCGAGGTACGATCTGTAGTCGCCAGCTTAATAGGCTATCCACCTACTGATTTAATTTTTTCATATACAGCTTTGTTTATAATCAAATTGGAAAATATTCTTTGAGTTTTCTCCTTATGCTTACCATCAACTTCCACGACATTTATTGCATCCAAAGTTATGAAGTAACTATTAGAATTTTGCTCCACATGAAATGTTGCTCTTGTAAATAGCTGAGTACTTTCTCCTTCAGGGAAAAGGAACTCAGAAATCGATTTGAAATCGCGTTCTACCCCCGCAACTAACAGTCCTACGTCAGATATTTTAATGAACTTCTGCTTCAAGATTTCTTTCTTGCTCCATGAATTTCCCTCTTCACAGAAAGGTCTGTCGATTATATATCCTGTTGCAAATAATGTGCTGATGCTTGCTATGCATATAGCTTCCAGAATCCACAAACTATAACTAGTAAAAGCGCCTACTGAAAAAGGAGGAATACTGTCCCGTGCCGCAATCAAATCCATGTTCAAGAACAGAGCTTCGGGTGGAAGACGATAGAGCGACCACCAGAGGCTATCAATCCAGGCTGAATCACTGCTACCCAATTTTAGCTCTAGCCATACTGCCCAACTCCAGTAAATACCAAGAATAGCTACGATGAATCCGGTCACACGTAGGAATCTGATGTTTCGTATTTTCAGTGGTATCGCTATAAGCCCAATCCAGTGACCCATCAGGCTTGCGAAAAATGACAGAAGTGCTAGGTGCGCCAACATATGACCACCTTTAAACGCGTATAAGTAGAGTGGTCCGTCATTCCAACTCCACAGCTCCTTTCGATAAAATTCGTTAAGCTCAATGCCTAGGAAAGAGTAGAGGCCTCCTAGTATTAATGCAGGTAATACTCCAATAAACGGAAGTAGTATCGCCCCAATTTTTGAAACATTTCCAGAGTGGTTGTAATAAAGCGGTTTATTCACTGTATGATATCCCCTGTTATTTGTTTTGGTTAGAGTATTGGATACTTAATGCGCCAATATATTGGTCATATCGCAAACGCCTTTTCTACCGGGTTAAATTAAACGAAATTATATCCACTACTAATTTTCATCGATTTCGTCTGGACAAGAACGAGTCTCCGAGTACATTTCACCGTTAGCGTCAAAAATAGTGGCCAACAATTTCTCAGCCTTATCGCATTGACCCATTGAAAAATATGTTTCATAAAGATCAGCTATGGAAATCAACGTCGTCTGACTCTCCACCCCTCTTTTACCAATATTCAACTTCATAACCTCTTCTTGAATTTCGCTGGCTTCTTGATAGTATTCTAACTCAAACAGGACACTTCCTAAAACCCTCTTGGTCTGAATCGAATAGTCATGTTCTTTCCCGTAAAGCGAAGTCTGTTCTTCCAATACCAATTCCAGATACTCTTTGGCGCTCTGATATTCTCCAAGATTGAATAATGATATTGAATATTGATACATCGCGATGATAGTTTCAGGGTGGCTTGTCCCCTTTGCGCGAAGGTATCTTTCCAAGATTATCCTATCAAGTTCTCTTGAAAGTTCTCTTGAAAGTTCTCTTGATTTGTCATGTTTTCCTAGATTAGCTAATGCATTCGACAGCATAAAAACACCTGTTTGGGTGATAATATGTTCCCTGCTATTCTCGTCGAAGTCTTTTCTTAGTATCCTTTCTAGACTACCTACAAAAGGACCAAATCTTCCCGTTGAAAAATCATCAAGCCTTTCTTTAAGGGGTAGTTCGCTATTGAGAATGGATGTGAGAATCGAGATTGACTGACTATTTTCCCCTAGCCCCCCCAATATCACTGCGTAATGCATCTTGCTAGATAGAGTTTCCATACTAGTATAACCACTCTGATTCGATTGGAAACTGACTACCATCTCCATAAGCTCCAGAGATTTTTCTAACAATAGCGTTTTCCTGAGTTGGCTCCATTGAGATTTTTTCGATCTAGATATCTTCAGTCTATTTTTTCTGTATATCTCGCCAATTGTCTTACAATTAAGAAGGTTGGTCTCTTCCTCTGGTGATAAGATGCGAACCGCTACGCGTTGCAGAGTCAGAGAAAGCGCCTTTAATGTTCTCATGGTCTCGCGGTGGCGCTCGCCTAGCGATCTTCGCTGAATTTCTCTAGTTCCGCTGAGTAGAGCGCAGGCATCTATAAGTTCCCCAATATTACCACTCCTCATTTTACTGTTAGCCAGATCGAGATTACTATGTTGTGGCAAAGTAATTTGGCCACCTAATTAGAGGTGATATGATCACTTCCTAAGCAGCAATAGGTGACCAATGAA
>CAJXZM010000180.1 GCA_913063125.1 uncultured Gammaproteobacteria bacterium
TTGGCTGTTATACGAGAGCTTAAGGGTTGTGATGTTGAATTTGTTGAGTGTAGCAGTGCCAAGCAGGCTTTTGAATCTCTTACACACGGTGAGTATGATTGTGTATTGCTTGATTATCGTATGCCGGATACCGATGGCTTATCTGCACTTAAACACATTGTGCAACAGGAATTAACAACATCTCCAATAATCATACTCAGTGGCATGGAGGATGAAACATTAGCAGTGGAATGTTTAAAATTTGGTGCTCAAGACTATATCCTGAAGTCATTGCTCAAGAAAGAAACATTGTTACGATGCATTCGTTATGCCCGTGAACGTAAGCAGTTAGAGCACCAGTTGCAAACAGCGTTAGCTGATGCACAGGCGGCAAACTATGCAAAAGTTGAATTTCTTGCCAATATTTCTTATGTGTTACGTACACCTTTAACATCAATTATAGGGTTTCTTGCTCGAGTATTAAAAAACACACAACATCTACTGGGTGAAAAAAACTATTTTGCTTTGAAGACTGCTTATGAAAATGCAGAACACCTTCTTGAATTAACCCGTGCAATTCAAGATCTGTCTAAAATTGAAACCGGTGAAATGAAGCTTAGTTTGACGGCAATGGACATCTGCGGATCATTAAGAGACTTGCAGCGGGTGATGACCCCTATTGCAGAGAAAAACAATACAGTAATATTGTTAGATTTACCTGATGATGATGTGCTGGTGAAAGTTGACCCCGTTAAAATGGCACAAATTGCGTCAAACCTGGTATCTAATGCCATTAAATTCTCGCATAACGGAACTGTAACCCTGGCATTGTCATTAACAGAATTAGACGAGCAACAAGGCACGTTAAGTTTGAAAATAAGTGATACGGGTATCGGTATTACAGAAGAGGATCAGAAAAATCTGCGTTATCATTTTTCTCAGTCAGTCCACAATTTTGTTAACCTTGGCCAAGGTACAGGGCTTGTGATGGTTAAGGAGTACGTACAAATTCATGGTGGAAACGTAGAGGTTTCGAGTAATTTAGGTGAGGGCAGTATATTTACAGTCAATATCCCTACGAGCCTTAAATTTGGTAGCACGACTACTGCCCCGCCGTAAATTCTGTTGACGGGGCTACAGTAGGAGAAAGGCTTTATTGTGCGCCTTTGCTTCTTAGCAGCTCCACAAACTCAGGGAAGTTGCTGTTGCCTTCAATAAAGCTAACAAATGACTGGCCTTGGGCATTTTTGGCATTGATGTCGCGACCCTCTGCTAAGAACATTTCCAGGAATGTAGCAAAGTACTCGATCGGCAAACCACGATAAGCCTTTGTTAACACATAAAAATCTTCAGATTCGTCACCATAAGGTTTTAGGGTAAGAAAGCGGCGGATTTTCTCATCATTCATCTCTTCGTCAATTATTTTTACTTTGTCTTTTTTCAGCATCTCATAACCTATATGACTGGGGGCAGAATATGTGCGGCGGCTATCATACCAGAATTATTCGTTATCAAGCAAAACAGCAATCCAGTGGGTATCCTCATTACTTTCAAGAGCAATTTTGACAACCATTGTCAGTGGAATGGAGAGTAGCATGCCAACAGGGCCTAGAATCCAACCCCAAAAAACTAAGGATAGAAATACGACCAAGGTGGATAACCCTAGACCTTTACCTAGAAAGCGGGGTTCGATGACATTACCCATAATAATGTTAACTGCCACGTAGCCTCCAGCGGCCAGGGCAGCTGTACTGGGCCCCCACTGTATAAAAGCTAGAAGAACGGCTGGAACGGCAGCGATAATGGAGCCAATGTTAGGTACAAAATTTAGCATAAAGGCCAGAAGGGCCCATAAAATAGGATAATCGACGTCTAGAGCCCACAACCAGACACCAATAATGAGGCCTGTGGCGAGGCTGACCCAGGATTTAATAATAAGGTACTTTTTGACCGAATTGTTGAAGGTATTAAAGGAGCGAAAGGTATGGTTTGGGTCATTCATTGCCCTACGGTATTTTTTTGGGAATGAGGACGCCTCGAAGAGGATAAATAGTACGGTTAAAAAGATTAAGAATGAGTCAGTTAACGCGCCCCCTAATCCAGATAGTACCTTTTTCACCATATCCATTACGGCACCGGGGTTGATCTGCTCTTTGAGGACAAGCGAGGGCACCTCAATGCCAAAGGAACTGATCCAGGTTGCTAGCGACTCTTTCTCTGAGTGCAGCCTTTCTTGGTAATGAGGTAGTTGATCTGCAAAGTCACTGACGGATGCGCCAACGATAGCGGAAATGACCGTGCCACCTAAGACAAACGTTGTAATAACCAAGGTTACCGCCAGGGCTGTGGGAAGTTTACGTTGCTCTAGCCAGAAAATGGGTGGAGCACATAAAATGGCAATAAACCCCGATAGTAGGAAAGGCACAATGATCTCTGCGCTGTTTTTCATGCCTGCCACAATAATAATGAAGCAAGCAGAGCCTAGTAATATACGTAAAGCAGGGCTGAGATCTTGAGTTGGTTGCATTGTTTATACCTCGTTGCTATCAATTGTTGTTGTGTTTGGAGGAGGCGGTTGATGTTCTTCAGGTTCTTGTTTTTTACAATAAGCCGATTTTTTGTCCTCTAGGTTGTTTACTCGCATCAATTGCTTAAGCGATTCAACGTAGGCAGATTTTCTTTCAGAGTAATCAATCAGTCCTTCTGCAAGAAAGCAGCCATTGGCAGCGTCACCGCTTTTTCGCAGTGCGAAACGATTGTCGCGCAAGACCGCATAGGATGGGTGGCTATTTAAATTTTGCATATAACTAGCAATAGATTCAGCTGGAGATTGAAAGCGCTTTACTTCATGGTGCTGCCCGTGGCCCCGTTGAGACGGTACAAGCCCGCAACCTTTGCTGAAGCACCATTGGCCAAATAAGTTATTGCCTTTCACTGCGAAGCGAGACGTACCCCATGCGCTTTCAATGGCAGCTTGTGCAAGAACAAGTGATGGAGGAATGCTGTCAATTTTTGATAGCAGGGATTGTTTTATCTGTGTATCAGTAGGTTTTAGTCTGTATTGCATTGCTAGCTGTTTGATTTGAGCTGAAGGTGATTGCATATTGTGCTTGCGGATATAATGCCGTAACGCTTGGATTTTTGTGTTCTCAGCCTGAATGAACGGGGATAGGTAATCAAAGAAAGCCTGCTTACGCGTTTTGATATTGGTAATAGCGGCAAAGTTTGGAATGTCAGCTTGCCAGATTTCTGGTTGACTTGTTGTGGAGACTTCTTGTGTGCGATCAAGTATATGATGGGTTACTGACACATGAATAATGAAGAAAGCGAGCAAAAGTGACAATGAAATGGCAAGTGTAATTTTAGGATTCATAAGTAATTCTTATTTTAGGGAAAGGTAGTTTTGGGTATAAAGTTATTATTATGACAGCCGATAATAACTATACATACAAACGGGATTTCCAAAAAGATAATACTTGAGATAACCTTATGAAATTTGCACGTTTTTTTCGATCAAACAAACAACAGATAGTTGCAGCTGCATTGGTTTGCCAAAAAACGTATTTACGGTTATTTCAGCTAAAGCGTGCTCACCGGCTTATGTGGCTGCAAGCTGAGGGGGATAGCAATATATATCAAACTGTCATTTTACACGTCGATACAGAAGAGCCATTTATTCTTATCGATGAGCCTTTTCCTGTGGATGGAATGTTAGAAGGGCTTATTGGAAAAGACGTGACATTGATGTTTAATGAAAATGGCGTGCAGCAAGAGATGCGCTGTCAGTTACAGGGTCGAGCAGCTGATTCTGAATCGAGTCTCTATCAACTATCTTATCCAGAAAGTATAGGTGCAAGGCAGCGTCGAGATATGTACCGTTTACCGCTTGAAACGGCAAGCCATGTGCGTATTAACGCAGATAGTTTGCGTCACTGGGTGCCAGAAAGCGGTGGCTCAATGGTTGCTCCTGAGGTTTTGGATATTTCTGTATCAGGTATGCGTTGGGCGGTGCCGGGTAATCGGCAATTGGATGTCCACGCAGGAAAAATACTGACGGCCCTAGATGTGTTGGTTGTGGGGTGTGGTGAGTTTACTGTGGATTTTGACGTATCCCACAGTCAATGGTTTCCGTCCTTAGACCGTGAGCAGCCTGATCACACTGTGGTGGGTGGTAGCTTTGTTGGGCTGGGTATGAGGCAAAAGCAGCAATTGGAGCGGCACATTACGTTAATTCAGCGTCAGCAGTGCCGTGAGAAACGATATGACCGGTTGTTGGCGGCCTAAATTTTTTCGGGGTACAATGGCGCTCATCGATATTTGAATAAGGTTGTTGCCACGTGCATGAAATTCTGTTGATTAACGTTTCCGGACCCGATAGACCAGGGGTTACATCTTCTATTAGTGAGATTCTTGCTCGTTATGAAGTCAATATACTTGATGTAGGGCAGGCGGTAATTCATAACACTCTGTCTCTTGGTATGGTAGTGGATGTGCCTACCGACGCTGAAGCTTCACCTATTTTGAAAGATATTCTATTTCGTTGCCATGAGTTGGATATGGCGGTGAAATTTACACCGATTGATACTGATAACTACGATGAGTGGGTCTCCGAGCAAGGTAAGGCCCGTTATATAGTTACCTTGTTGTCTCGGGTTGTTACGTCTCAGCAGATTGCTGCGATTACGAATATTGTTGCTGCTAATGAGCTAAACATAGATAACATCAATCGCTTGTCGGGACGTATCTCATTAGATAGCACGAACCAAGATCAAAAAGCCTGTGTCGAATTTTCAGTTCGTGGTGTTCCTAAAAATATTAATGCCATGCGTGCGGAGTTTCTGTCGGTTGCTCAGGAGCTTGGGGTGGATATAGCCTTTCAAAAAGACAATGCTTATCGTAGAAATCGCCGTTTAGTGTGTTTTGATATGGATTCTACCTTGATTGAGGCGGAAGTGATCGACGAGCTAGCTAAGCATGCTGGTGTAGGGGATCAAGTTATCGCTATTACCGAGCAAGCGATGCAGGGAGAAATTGACTTTACGGAGAGTTTTCGCCGCCGTGTCGCGTTACTGAAAGGCCTGGATGAATCCGTATTAAAAACGATTGCTGAGCAGCTACCTATTACGGAAGGTGCAGAGCGCCTAATTAGTACACTTAAAGCCTTGGGTTATAAAACTGCAATTTTGTCGGGAGGTTTTACCTACTTTGGACATTACCTTCAGCAAAAATTAGGCATTGATTATGTGCATGCTAATGAATTGGTAATTGAGAATGGTAAGGTCACCGGTGAGGTAAAAGGCATTGTGGTGGACGGTTTGCGTAAAGCGGAGCTGTTGCGTGAGCTGGCGGCGCTGGAAAACCTCAATTTGGAACAGGTGATAGCGGTAGGTGATGGCGCGAATGATTTACCCATGCTGAATTTGGCGGGTTTAGGTATCGCTTTTAGAGCCAAGCCGATTGTTAAGGAAAGTGCCGAGCAGGCGATCTCAACGCTTGGGCTGGACGGGATTTTGTACTTATTAGGTGTTCGAGATAGGGATAGTGAAGAGCTGCTAATGAAGTAACTCGTTGTTACAGCAGCCCTTTAACGAGCGATTAACACTGCGTGATGTTATGACGTATTACTAGGTGCTATGCAGTGTTAATCATCACTTGAGAAGTCGTAGTTCATATTCTCAGTCGGTTCTTGTAAGTAGTACCCTTGAATATAATTGACTCCAATTTGCCATAATGTTGAAAGGATAGTTGCACTCTCAACAAGAGGGATAATCGTTAGCTTGCCTTGTGCATGCGCGGCAGTGACCAATTCCTTCAAGCTTTCTTTGCTTTCTTCGCTACCAATATCTTTGGTGAAGGAGCCGTCAATTTTTAGATAGTCGACTTCTAAATGCTTTAAATTATTAAACGGGTTTAGTGAGCAGCCGAAACGGCTAATTGATATTTTACAATGTAGCTCTTTTAAGCCTTTGGTGAAATCTTTCGCCTGTTTTAAATACGTTGTAGCATCAGTTTCTGAGAATTGGAAAATGATGGCGTCGCTTGGCATTCGAGATGCTTTTAATGCCACGCTTAACCAGGGGAGTAAGGTTTGATCTTTTAGTGATTCGCCTGTGATGTTAATCATTATGCGGCTGTTATGGCCTTGCTCACGATGTTCAGACAGCATTTTAATGGATTGTAAAATCACCCAGCGATCAATTTTTTCACATAGGTCTTGGCTAGCTGCGCTGCCTAAAAAATCAGCAGGAGAGATTTCTTCATTTTGTTCGTTCACCATTCTTAGCAGAACTTCGTATAACTCGCCGCTATTACCACGAAGGTCGATGACCGGTTGGAAAAGGATTTTAAATAGGCCTTTGTCAATAGCGCTTTGAAGTAGCGCCCCAGCATCTTCTGTATCGCCACTGTTGAGTGTTGAGGGGTCAAAGCTGTGTATACCGTTGCCCAGCGGTTTATCTTCTTTGACGAGCTCACTTGCCTGTAACGCCCGAGTGATTATCACTTGCCCGTCGCTGGTGGTATCGGTCACTAAGGTAACGCCAATACTTGCGGTGACCTGTACGGTGCGATCCTGCACTTCGGACAAATGATCTTCTAATTTTGCGCGGAAGGCTTCAGCGGCTTCAGCGCCACTTTCAAGCGTGGAATCTGATATGAGTACGGTGAATATATCATCACCAAATCGGGCCATAACATTGTCGGAGAACGCTTCTCTGAGTAACGTGGCGGTATCACTTAATACAATATCGGCACCGGCCATACCAACGTCTGACTGTACGGCAGAGAAGTTATCAAGCTGTATATACAATACTGTTGAGGTTTGATGATTGTTGGTAACGTTCTCAATCTCTTCATCAAGTACTTGGGAGAAGTGACTGCGATTAAATAGACCCGTCAGCAAATCTTGACTGGATATTTCTTTTAAACGCTCTTGCAACTCTGCGTCAGCTTGGTTGGTACGAATGACTATTTGTGTGCAAGGCTCGCCGTCAAATGAAGCAGCGGAGAACGTCATGCGTGTTTGAATTTCACTGGCGTCAGTGCAAATGCCATCACAGGTAAACTCGTCACTTTTGCTCGTGCCTGCATTGTAGTTGCGTAAAAAGTCTTTGAATTCGCGGTGATTGGAAGGTGCAACCATGTCGAGTATAGGCATTCCTTCAAGATCATCGGCATCTTCGTAGCCAAACAGTTCGAGGTAGGCATCGTTGGCGTAGGTGTGCATGCCATCAATTACATAGGTGATGGCATCCCTGGAACTGTCCAATAACACAGCACAGCGTTTTTCTACATCTTTTAGCGCAAGCTCGGTTTGCCGTCTGAGTCTGCGCTCTTTTAAATTGTCTAATTCACGATTAATAACAAAGGTCAGACGTTCACCTTCATTAACTGGGACCGCATCCCGATAGCCATCTCGTAAAGACTCGGTGATTTCTTCAGAATCATTTTCATCCAACAACATAATTGCAGGAATGTCTTTTTGCATTTTTTGCATATGCATTAGGCATTCCATTGCGGTGATACCCTCTGCTTCTGGTCGTAGCAACATTAAATCCCAATGGCCGTTATTCAATGCGGACAATAATGTATCAGTGCTGTCTATTAATTGCCCACGTGTCGCCTTTCCTGAATTTCGAATTAAATTCAGGAGTTGCTCTGCATCATCTCGGGATTCATGCAGCAATAATAGTTTTACGGTTTCTGTCTTTGTTGGCATCTAAACGGGTACTTCCAGGCTTTGGATTTGCAATGGCGCTATTATAAGTCGGTAATTGCAGATTCAAAATATTAATTGTTGGTTTTGTGTTACCTGCCTCAAATCATATCCAAACAGAGAGTGATTACAGGCTTGACCAAATCGAATCGAAATCATCTTCTTTAGGCGTAGCTTTTGTATCGGTGTTTGTCTCTACTTTTGGCACGGCTTTTTGTGTGACTGTCATCCATTTATATTGAAACTGACTAAAGCTAGCGGTAGAGGCGACCTGCTTTATGAGTTGCGCTTTGCCAACTTCCGCATTTTTGTTGATATTAACTTTATAACCAACATGAAACGCAATATTGGGAGTGATTAATGTTGCAGGCTGTCCTATGGCTTTTAATTCTGGCAATTCAAGTGTTCTGAGAAACTCAGAGACATCCCCTTTTTTGTGAAGAACCTGGGTGCCGCAGGCGTCCGCTTTTGGGGCAAGTAATTCAATTCCCATGCGGGCACCGTCTTTCTTAAATTGTTTTACCCAACGAATAACCCCGATACTCCAGTGGCGTTTTGAGGACTCTTGTATGCCTACTATTTCCCCTGTTTTTACTTGCGGGGGAACATCTTGGCGCCAAGATAAACAAAAACCACCAGGGCTTGTATTTACGATAGTGCATTTGTAAGAGGGGTATTTGTCGGGTTTTTGACCACCATCGTCTTCTTGGAAAGATGCAATGTCAAATTCAATACCGCCTTGTTTGGTGGACAATGCATTTGAATTAGCTTCAACATTCAGCCCCCAAACATCGCTGCTCTCAATTGTATCCCGTCGATTGGTAGGGCCGCCATTTAGAAACGGGTTTGTTTCATCAATGTCTAAAATGCTCTCTGGACCATTGTCAGACATCATCGCAGCAAAGTCGGCTTTATCAGAGACAAAATAATGTGTTGCACTAAGGCCTAAGCACAGCGTTAATTGTCCCGCCTCCTCTAATCGAGTGAAGGCACGTTCGGTTAATACTCCCCATGCTTGAATTAGCTGTCGAATAAGATCGTTAGCAATGTTTTTGGGGATGCTGAAGCTTTGGTCTGGGTGAGGTTGATCAGAGGGTAGTTGTAATTGTACCCGTAAGTGGTCTGACAGCTCTGAGGCGTTAAGATAACGTAAGTGGTTGCCGTTAGTATTTTCTCCAACGGCAGCCATTAGTGCATTATAGATTGGTGGTGTGTCACTCAGCAGGTTAATCGTATAAAGGCTTTGTGCTTCGCTGCTGGATTCCATGGAAGTGTACTGTGTCCAAGAATCGGTGGCATTAAATACATGTTCAATTTGCTGTTGTCGAAGTTGGTTGGGCTTGCAAGTAGAGACCAGCAGCAAACGAAGATAGATGTTATGAATGGTGCTAATGGTTGGCGGCAAATCTTTGCTGCGATCTTCGTTAGGGCTCTTGATGTTGGTATCAAGAATTTTACATTGCTCTGAAATCATATAGAGCAAGTGGGCCTCTCTCCAGAAATTGGGGGGAGCTGGGTAATATAGCTGGTAGCTACGCAATAGTACGTGTGCTTGCTCTGTTAGTGCTCTATGGATAGCTAGGGGAGCGTCGCGTTTAGCTTCTCTGTCATTGACTTTGAGCCTGGGAAGGACTTGAACAACAACGGCTTTATAGCCTATGGCTAAGTGGTTTTGAAGTGCTTGGGCCAAATTGGCGATTTTACTTTCTTTGGGCGGAAGAATTACTGGCTTGTTAAGAAAGTGTTTTCCGAGGCTTTTACATACGTAGCGAATAGGCTCTCGGAGGATCTCTAGCATTTGTAAGCGGGTGTGTGCGTCCGTTTGAAAGCGGTTTATTTCTTGAATGGCAGAATAAAGTTGCTTGGCACTTTCACCAATATTCATTTGTGGCAAAGCATCAACCCATTCTTGTAGTCGCTTAGGCTGCGGGCTACAAAAAGAGAGCATGCTGAGGTCTTGAGGGGGGATTTTCAAGCGTAGCTTATCCGCTTGGGTTGTCATTTCCTATCCTTTTTGAAGCGAAACTGTTTGAATTTATTGGGTTTATTAGTAAACACACTAAGTGATATAAGAAAGTATAGGCAACTTATAGCATTGTTGCGAATTAAACCAGCGTTACAAAACAGTTGCCGAATACAGAGGCATTACAGAGCGTTAATACTTTCGGCTACGAGGGGGATGGGCGACTTTGATGGCTGGTTTGCTTCTTCTCGCACTAGCTTAGGTACTAAATAGCCCGGCAGGGATACAAGAAGGTCGCTGATAATAGATGCCCCTATGGATTCTTCCACGTCAAAATGGCTAGCCCCAGCCACAGGGTCGAGCAAATGCAAGTAATACGGTAAAATATGGGCATTGAATAGGGCTTCGCTAAGTTGAGTAAGTATTTGTGCACTGTCATTAACACCCTTTAACAGGACAGACTGGTTAAGTAAGGTCACTCCTGCTTGCTTCAGGTGTGCCATTGCTTGAGCAAATTCAAGGTCGATCTCTTGGGGGTGATTGCAGTGTAAAACCATTATCACTTGCAGGGAGGTGTTTTCGACAATAGAGATAAACTCAGCATCTATTCTATCGGGCAATACCACTGGGGTTCGCGTGTGAAAGCGGATACGGCTGAGGTGGGGTATTTCTTCCAATGCATCAATAAGGCGTTTTAGACGGCTATTGCTACTGATGAGCGGGTCACCCCCGCTGAGGATGACTTCGTTTACCTCAGGGAAGCGCTTTACGTATTGCACGATGTCGTTGAATTCTTGTTGAGATAACCCGTTGTCTTGATAGGGGAAGTGACGGCGAAAGCAGTATCGACAATGAACGGCACAAGCGCTGCCTAATATAACCAGTACGCGACTGCGATATTTATGCAGTAATCCTTTTGTGGGGTTTGCGTCTCGCTCCATCAGTGGGTCATCGCTATAGCCGGGAACGGAGGCTGTTTCTTCGTGAACTGGTAGCACTTGTCGAAGCAGCGGGTCGTGAATATCTCCGGAACACATTTTATCAGCAAAGGGTTTAGGTACGCGAAGAGGAAAGTCCTTTTCGGCCTGAGACCAATGAGGGAACTGTTCTTTTGGGATTTTTAAGTATTCCAATAGACTTTTTACGGAAGTAAATGCTTCAGAGAGCTGTTTTTGCCACTCTTGAGTCTGACAAGTAGCTATGGTTCGGGTTATCATTGGCGCATTCCAGAATTAGACATTTCCTGATTAAAGATAGGTAACAATCCATGGCGAAGTATTCTACCAATGATTTCCGCTCCGGTCTTAAAGTGATGCTAGAAGGCGAGCCTTGTGCAATCACAGAGAACGAATTAGTAAAACCCGGTAAAGGGCAGGCATTTAACCGTGTTAAATTGCGCAACTTGCGCACCGGACGTACTTGGGAGCGAACCTTTAAGTCAGGGGAGTCTATTGAAGGTGCGGACGTGATGGAAGTGGATTTACAGTATTTATATACTGATGGCGAATTTTGGCACTTTATGGACCCTAATACCTTTGATCAGCAAGCGGCTGATGAAGCGGCAGTAGGTGAGTCTATTAAATGGTTGAAAGAAGAAGATATTTGTACGGTAACTTTATGGAATGACTCGCCGCTGGCGGTTGCCGTTGCTAATTTTGTGTGTCTTGAAATTACTGAGACTGATCCTGGGTTGAAAGGTGATACTGCTAATGGTGGTAGTAAACCGGCAATCTTAACCACTGGTGCAATGGTACGAGTACCATTATTTTTGTCTATCGGTGAAGTCATTAAAATTGATACACGTACCGGTGAATACGTGAGTCGTGCTTAAGGCCTGACCTTCATCAAGGGCGTATAAAAAGTACAAACCAAAATGGGGCTGACGTAATGTTAGCCCCATTTTGGTTTGTATGGGACTGTTTTGATAGGTGGAAATTATGTGGCAACCCACGGCATCCATGGATGCCATTAGAGCTCGGGCAGAAATGTATGCACAAGTACGCACCTTTTTTTATCACAGCAAGGTATTGGAAGTGGAAACTCCGTTATTGTGTAGCACTACGGCCATGGACCCATATCTAGACAGTTTCTCAGTGTCTAGCGGGCGCTTTTTACAAACATCCCCTGAATTCCCGATGAAACGCTTATTGGCCTCTGGAAGTGGTCCAATTTATCAAATCAGCAAGGCGTTTCGCCAAGATGAAGAAAGCTCACGCCATAACCCTGAATTTACCCTATTAGAGTGGTATCAGCCTGGTTACAGTTTGCTGCAGTTGCAGGAGGAGCTATTGGCGTTATTGTTTCTCTTAGGAGAAGAGGTTGGTGTTGTGTCGTGGGCTAGTGTCACCTGCCGAACTTATGCAGAGATGTTTGAATCCATTGTTGGCTTATGCCCTCACACCTGTACAGATGAGGCATTGGTTGTGGTGGCAAAACGAGAAACGGGTTTTGAAGGCGAGCTCGCTCGTGACTCATGGTTAGATTTATTAATGAGTCACGTAGTTGAACCTGAAATGCCAGAGGGCCTTCTGGTATTAACTGAATTCCCTGCGGGGCAGGCGGCCTTGGCAGAGATTGCTCCTGATGAGCGTGGTCGTAATGTGGCTAAGCGATTAGAGCTTTATATCGATGGCGTTGAAGTGGCAAACGGGTATCAAGAGTTAACTGATGGCGTTGAGCAAAAGCACCGGTTTGAATTCGATAATAAACAACGCTTGGCAAATGGTGCTGTACAGTTGCCAATCCCAGAACACTTGGTGTCAGCATTGCGTGCAGGTATGCCTGCAACGTCAGGTATTGCGGTAGGGTTAGATCGTTTATTGATGAAACTGATGGGAAAACAGCAACTATCAGATGTTATCTGTTTTCCCTGGGGCAGGGCGTAATGTCTTAACAGCGATTAGTCTTCGCCGCGAGGTACTCTAAAGAAGTGCTCTCGGTAGTATTTCAGCTCTTCAATGGAGTCACGAATATCATCCATTGCTAAGTGTGTGCCCTTTTTCTTAATGCCGTGAAGCATCTCTGGGCACCATCGAGCAGCAAGCTCTTTAACGGAGCTAACATCAAGGTTTCT
>CAJXZM010000181.1 GCA_913063125.1 uncultured Gammaproteobacteria bacterium
CTACAACACTTTTTGTATCACACAGGTTTTTTGAGCACCGACTATCTCTATTGGCGTAATCAAGCTCAAACTCAAAGTCGATGTTTAGGTTTGTTACTCCCATCTTGCGAATAGAATTAATCGAGTTCCTATATTTCGTGATTTTATAGCTGGCTTCTGGTAATTCAGAGCAAGATCCATAAGTATCAGACTCTTCAATTCTTACTAGCATCGCATCTGGCGTTCGTTTGACGACTGAAATGACCATATCATCCATGAGCTGATCGTCCCAAGGGTTATTTTCATCCACAAATCGATAAATACTGGTTCTTTTCCACCGATTTTCTTTCGTAAGATCCCACGTTTCAAAAGGTGGGCTTATCATACCAATCAACGCATCCTGCTTTCTGTCGTACCCTGAATCTCCAGGTTTTCTTAATTCATCTTCTCGATTGCTAGAAAGCCACAGTCTATTACCTGTTCTTCTTAGATCTATCACCAACCCATAAGGATGCTCCCCTTCCTCACTAGGGCTATCAACCGACAATGGGCGAATTGAAATCCAATGCTCACCGAATATATAATTATCTTCATCAGCATATTCCCATTGAAGTTGCTTCACTTGATTTTCTTCGAGCCAACCAAGCCAGTGTAAATGTGGGATATTAAAACCCGCTTTATAACCTCCCATTTGACTTATACCAATACGAACCCTTTTACAGCTATCTCCGTCATGATAATTATCATGAGCAAGTCCCCAGGTATGACCTGCTTCATGCCTTAAACAATATCTATTCATTCCCACCCCGCCACAGTTTGCTTGGCTTCGATTAGGTGCATTAGAGCCATGAAATGCACCTTTAAAAACATTCAGATCACAAGAACCTGTAGAGCGGCCACTTTTAGCTTGCCCAATAAGCACTGACTTACTCTTAATAGCATTAGTTGACATCACTGCTTGCGGGGAAACGCGAACAGTATCATAAGCAAACTTACCCCTCGACCACTTCTCCATGTCCTTTGCTAAATTACCTAAATGACGCAGATATTTAGCTTGATTTACGGTACCGCGACCATCAGGATAACGTACAGAATGGCCGCATAATTTCTTATTAGTCCCAGTAGTATGTTTAATATTGTTAAATTCATCGGCGTAATTTTCCACAGCCGACATGTACTCAGCACTAACATTTCTGGACAATAAAGATATCGCTAGAAATAAAAACAAGTACGATTTTTTTCTTAAAGAAGTTATCATTTTTAATTCACCACTCATATTGATCACTGCTACGAATAAATCCACCTTAGAATATCGTTTTTTTGTACACAAGATCACAAGCGGTCAACCGCTAGGTCCGAAGAGGCCAATCAATGAAGGGGGGGTAATACGTTGATTTAACCAAAACAATACAACATCCCTGTTGTTATTGGGTAATCACTAACGATTTACTACAGTCGAACAATCACTTCAGCAACTAATTTTCCAATGCCTTCAGCGGCTTCACTAATCCTTCCGGCCAGCATGTACGCTGGGGTAGTAACAATATTTTTTTCCTCATCAATATAAAATGCATCTACTCCACAATCTTGATGCTTTCCACCCATGGCATTAATTGCAGCCGCTGTATCGGCATCAGTACCAATAGTACACTGCACGCCTTCACCAAAGATCTTAGGTGCCAAAGCAGGTGCGATACAAATAAGGCCTACCACTTTCTTTTGTTGATGAATCGCTTGTGCAAATGTTGCAACGTCTGTATTTACTGCCATCTCAGCGCCAGCAACGGCAAAGTTGGATAAATTTTTCGCTGCGCCAAATCCACCTGGAAATATCAAGCCTGCGTAATCGTCAGGGTTAGCATCGGCAAGATCAATAATCTCTCCACGGGCCAGTCGAGCGGATTCAACCAACACGTTGCGTGTCTCTTGCATTTCTTCGCCTGTCATATGATTTAACACATGCATTTGATCAATGTTTGGAGCCATACACTGATAAGCCACATTGGCTTGATCAAGCGCCAACATCACAAGGGTTGCTTCGTAAATTTCTGAGCCGTCATAAACACCACAGCCGGACAAAATAATTGCGACTTTTTTATCACTCATTGCATTCTCCTTTTTGCTATTGCTGATTAACAACAACCTGAATCTGTATTGTTAGCAGCGTTATTTATTGCGGTGTTGTGTGATCCACCTTTTGTCTCTTTTGCTGAACGCAATGATCCAGATGGTTTACAGAAACCGACTTTATCTGCAGGTTCTTCTGCAGGCTGTACAGCAATAAAATGCTCTTGATACGCACCTTCCGTTAAATTGGCAAAAAACCGTTCACTCACTGCAATACGATCACCCCGACCATAACGTCGACCATATTCATCAGTTACTTCTTTAAAGGGGCCTTTGTATATAACCGCTTGTCCACCATCAACCGCAGGCACATCAGAAGGTTTATACGCCGTTAATGTTACAGAACGAAACTCAATCTCTTCAACCGTCTGCCAAGGATCGCCATCCCACTTATCGTATTCAACACCAATAAAGCCAGTAGCCAAAAATGCTTCCGAAAATTGCTTTTCTTGAAACGCGCCCGAGATACAACCACTCCAAAGGTGAGGGTCATTACGTAAATGCTCAGGTACAAACTCATCACTCACAATATCAGAGATTGCGACACGACCACCCGGCTTTAAAACACGAAAGATTTCGCTAATCATTTGTGTACGGTCTTCTTCTGCCACAAGATTTAACACACAGTTGGATACAACCAAATCAACTGATGCGCTATCAACCATGGGATTATCTCGACGCTCTTGACGTTTCCATAGCTCAAATGCTTCTAGATCATCCAAATTTGCAAGTGGGTGTCCAGCAATGTACTCACTGACCTTGTCCAAGCTTAACGCCAAATCTTGAATATGGCCTTTTCGAAAATCCACACGATCGCTACCGAGTTTTTCTGCCATGGTTTGTTGATGGCTTCGTGCAAGCTCTAACATGTCATCGGTCATATCAACACCGATAACATAACCATCATTACCCACTAGCTGTGCAGCCATGTAACAGATCTTTCCGCCACCACTGCCCAGATCTAAAATCGTATCACCGTTTTTCGCGTAGCGTGACGGATCACCACAACCATAGTCACGATCAACGATTTCTTTGGGTAATATTTTTAACAACTCTCGATCATAATCTACTGGGCAACATAAGCTCTCTTCTCGTGCTTTGGCCCCTTCGGAGTAACGCTCTACAACACTGCTTTTAACATCCATTATTACTTCTTACCTTTTTTACGTTTTTTACTGTTTTTGTTCGCTGAAAATCGTTTATCTTCCTTAGCTTTTAATCGCTTTGCGATTCGCTCTTCCCTAGTAAGCTTAGGTTGCTTTCCCAATCGCCAGCGGTGGAATCTTTCTGACCAGTTAAGTAGTTTTTCAGGCGCATGATTTCGTTTCCATTCCCCTGCAACATATTTATTTGCCTCATTTAGAGTGGGGTAAATATGAATGGTTCCAAGCACTTTACTCAACCCTAAACCATGACGCATGGCTAATACAAATTCTGCAATTAATTCGCCCGCATGATGACCAACAATCGTAACACCTAATATCGTATCTTTTCCGGGTTTTGTTAAGACTTTCACAAAACCCGCAGTCTCCTCATCAGCAATTGATCTGTCCAATTCATTAAAGGTGTACCCTGTCATTTCATAGTCAATATCTTGCTCTTTAGCTTCCTGCTCATTCAAACCAACCCGTGCCACTTCAGGATCGGTGAAAGTAGCCCAAGGGATTACGCGATAATCCACTTTGAACTTTTTAAACATGCCAAACAAACTATTCACCGCCACATACCAAGCTTGGTGCGCTGCGGTGTGAGTAAATTGATAAGGTCCAGCCACATCACCACAGGCCATAATATGTTTGTACGCTGGAGTTCGAAGATATTGATCCACCATCACGGTACCCTGGGCAGTTAATTCAATACCTAGCGCATCCAATCCCAAACCGTCAGTATTCGCCGCTCTCCCGACGGCTACCAAAATCTCATCACAATGAATACGCACACCACGACCGTCTTGCTCACACACCACAACTTTATCGCGAGCCAACTGTTCAACTTCAAGTACTTTACACCCAGTTAATACTTGTACCCCGTCACGAGTAAACGAACGCTCTACCCAAGCGCTTACCTCTTCATCTTCTTTAATCAATAAACGCGGTAGCATTTCAACTTGAATAACCTCCACTCCCAAGCGGGCAAAACTTTGGCTAAGCTCACATCCAATAGCCCCCCCCCCCATCACCACCATGCGTTTGGGCTTTTCACGCAACTGCCATATCGTATCCGAGGTTAAACAACCAATATCTCGTAACCCGGGAATAGGTGGTATGAAAGGTCGGGCGCCCGTTGCAATGACAATGTTTCGAGCTGTTAACTTTTTTGTAGTAGGGAGGCCACCTTTTACTGGTATGCTGATTTCCACTTCCCAAGGGGATGTTAGTTTTGCACGACCTTGGATAACATCGACACCAAGCCCTTCATAACGTTCAACCGAATCATGAGGTTCTACAGCCTTGACCGTTCTCTGCACCCGCTCCATCACATCAGCAAACTCAAATTCTGGGGTGCCGCCTTTTAGGCCAAACTCTCGACCTCGTTCGGCGTAGGTTATTATTCGTGCCGATCGAATTAGGCTTTTACTGGGAACGCAGCCGGTGTTTAAACAATCACCTCCCATTTTATTGGCTTCGATGAGGGTAACATTCGCTTTGACCGCAGCAGCAATATAAGAGGTCACCAAACCCGCGGCACCCGCCCCAATAACGATCATATTTCGATCAAACTTTTTAGGTTTGATAAATTGAATCACACTCATGTAACAATCATTCCTCACTGTATACCATGCATTGCAGGGCGCAAAACCAAGATAGTTGACCCAAAACATTCTCTATTTGATCATAAAACGATATGCTTGTAGCCTGTTGATGGCAGTAATCATAGCGTAAGCAGGCAAGGTTAAAATACTGTTTTTGAACCAAATTACTCTCATAACACGAATACTGTCCTAGCTCTTTTTTATAAAGGCGACTTCTATGTCCATTATGACCCTAAACCGCGGCTCTTTTCCTACCACGCGATTGCGACGCATGCGCAAAGATGACTTTTCTCGTCGCTTAATGCGAGAGACCGTTCTCACTCCTGCGGACCTTATTTATCCAGTGTTTGTGATCGAGGGGTCTAACAAACGTGAAACCATCGATTCTATGCCAGGCATTGAACGCTTAACACTGGATGAGCTCGCAAAAGAGGCGAAGATACTGGTGTATTTGGGCATTCCTGCAATAGCAATTTTCCCCGTTACCCCTCAAGACGCTAAGTCTCTGGATGCAAAAGAGGCTTACAACCCTGACGGTCTTGCCCAACGAGCAATTAAAACAGTTAAAGACGCCGCTCCAGAACTGGGGGTTATCACTGATGTAGCATTAGATCCATTCACTACTCATGGGCAGGACGGTATTATTGATGAAGAAGGTTACGTATTAAACGATGTCACCAAGGATACGTTAATTCTACAAGCTCAATCTCATGCGCAAGCAGGAGCCGACATAGTTGCTCCATCAGACATGATGGACGGTCGAATAGGGGCTATTCGAGCACATTTAGAGTCCTCCGGGTTTATCAATACTCGAATTTTGGCCTATTCTGCTAAGTATGCCTCTAGTTATTACGGCCCGTTTCGTGATGCTGTGGGTTCCGCATCAAATTTGAAAGGTGGAAACAAATCCACCTATCAAATGGACCCTGCTAACCGAAATGAAGCATTACATGAAGTCGCTCTTGATCTAGAAGAAGGTGCCGACATGGTGATGATCAAACCTGGTATGCCCTATTTGGACATTGTTAGGGATGTGAAGGAGCAATTTGGTGCACCGACCTTTGTTTACCAAGTGAGCGGTGAATACGCCATGCATGTGGCAGCATTTCAAAATGGCTGGTTAGATCGAAAATCTGTCATACTAGAGTCACTAACCTGCATTAAACGAGCAGGGGCTGACGGGGTATTAACCTACTTCGCAAAAGAAGCCGCGCAGTTATTGTAATGGTTGCTGTAGCAATGCTAGAAGCAGTCATTCGTAATCGATTAAGCAAGACACAGCGGGAGTCGTTCATTGAACGCCAAAAGTTCTACACCAAAAATTCTCGACCCAACAGCAGCACAAAATGAGTCAGCCGATATTATCGTACAAGGGAGCGAGAAAAACCCCGCGCCAACTGATGCTGTCAATGAGTCAACGATAGACCTATCCAATCCCGACCTCTACATCAACCGTCACTTAAGCCTTTTGGAATTTAACCTTCGCGTGCTGGCTCAGGCAGAAGATACAGAACTCCCGCTGTTAGAACGACTTAAATTCTTACTAATTTTCAGTTCGAATATGGATGAATTTTTTGAAATTCGTCTTGCAGGCTTACAGCAAGATATTGCCTTTAACCAAGCGCGCCCTGAAGCTGATGGCATGCACCCTTCTGAAGTGCTCAAAATCATTGGGGAACGTTGCCACGCGGCAATCGACAGACAATACAATCTGCTCAACAATGATGTGTTTCCAGCACTTGCAGAAGAAAACATTCACTTTCTATCCCGAAGCGCCTGGAACCCTGAACAAGTGCAATGGATAAAGACCTATTTTCGCCAACAAGTAGCGCCCGTACTAACGCCCATCGGCTTAGATTTAGCACACCCCTTTCCAAAACTGGTCAACAAAAGCCTTAATTTTTTGGTGAGTTTAGAAGGAAAGGATGCTTTTGGGCGACAATTAGGTCTAGCGGTAGTACCTGCACCCAGATCGCTACCGCGCTTTGTGGCTTTACCCGACGAGCTATGCCCGGAAGGCGGAGAGAACTACGTTTTCTTATCCTCCATCATTCATTATCATGCAAGCTCACTATTTCCTGGCATGAAATCCTCCGGTTGCTATCAGTTCCGAATCACTCGAAACTCCGATTTATTTCTGGATGAAGACAAGGTTGAAGATTTAAGTGCTGCGCTAAAAGGTGAGTTATTTTCCAGAGGCTATGGCGAAGAGGTTCGCTTAGAAGTTGCCGATAACATGCCAGACCACATGAAGGAGTTCTTATTGGGTAAATTTGGGCTATCTCAAACCCAATTATACCGCGTTAAAGGCCCCGTCAACTTATCACGCATGATGTCATTGCTTGATATTGACCGACCTAATTTGAAATTCACCCCCTTCAAGCCACGTCTACCTACTCCGGTAAAACGTAAAGACAACGTATTTGAAGCTATCGCAGCCCAAGACGTGCTGATCAACCACCCTTATGAATCTTTTGCTCCCGTCGTTAACTTTCTACGTCAGGCAGCACAAGACCCAGACGTAGTGGCAATCAAACAGACCTTATACCGCTCCGGCGCAAAGTCTGAAATCATGGATTCGTTAATTGATGCTGCCCGAAACGGCAAAGAAGTTACCGTAGTGGTAGAACTTCGCGCTCGCTTTGACGAAGCCAGTAATATTGAAATCGCCAACCGCTTACAAGAAGCCGGGGCAATCGTTGTGTACGGTATCGTGGGTTACAAAACTCACAGTAAAATGATTCTAGTAGTACGTCGGGAAGGTCACAAACTTAAGCGCTATGTGCATTTGGGGACCGGTAACTACCATGCTGGCAACGCACGGTTATATTCTGATTACAGCTTATTAACGGCGCAAGACGGCATCACTGAAGACGTCCATAAGATATTCCAAGAACTTACTGGAATGGGACGAGCGGCAAAGCTGCGTGAGATACATCATGCGCCTTTTACACTTCATCCGAAATTCATCTACCTGATTGAACGCGAGAGAACTCATGCTTTAGCCGGAAAACCCGCAAAAATTTATCTGAAGGCAAACTCGCTAACCGATGAGCAAATTATCAAAGCGCTTTATGAAGCCTCTCAAGCTGGTGTGGAAATAAAGCTGGTTATTCGAGGCATGTGCTGCTTGCGACCAGGAATCCCCGGGGTTTCAGAAAATATTGAAGTACGTTCCGTTGTTGGCCGTTTCCTAGAACACTCCCGCGTGTACTACTTCCATAACAATGAAAACAGCGAGCTATTCTGTGCAAGTGCAGACCTAATGGAACGTAACTTATTTCGCCGCGTAGAAACGTGCTTCCCTATTTTGGATGAAAAACTAAAGAAACGTGCACTAAAAGAAGGCCTAGAAGTTTTTCTGGAAGATAATACGCAATCATGGATTCTTCAATCTGACGGGTCTTATGAAAAAACCGTCCGTAACGAAGATGAAGAGCCGTATCATGCACAAGATATTTTATTAGAAGCATTAACGAAATAAGCCTCAAAGCAAGCGCTTTACATAGTCAGATTACCTGATGTTTTTTCCTAATATTTTTGTCTGATATTTTTACCGAAGCATTTTATAAAGGCGCTTGCTTATTCCCTTAGGTTTTTAATTTGCTGTACACCTTTTATCCAGATAAATTGCGTGCTAGATTTCTTATTGTAACTGTATGTATCTATTTAGAAATAAATAGCTGGATACAATTTCGATTTCAACAAATGCAAACAACTCACTTAATAATTTTAATAAAGTTTTTATAAGTAGCAACGGAACGCAATTTTATAAAATAATGAGGTATTGCCAAATGAATGCTGATTCAAAACTCAGTGTAAAATGTCCTTCCTGTGGAAACACAGAACAGAAACCCCTATCCTTCATCAAGGCACAAACGTCTTTTGATTGCGAGTGTGGGTATCACGCAAACCTTCAACCCCAGAATTTATTAAAACCCCGTGATGTAACATCCTCGCCGCAACCTATTACGGCGACGTCCCGCCCCTCCGAAAAAGACGATGCTCTAGCCATCTCCGCTTAACGAAACCACCTCCTTCGGTGGTTTTTTTTCGTTTTGTGGTTTCACGTTAGCGTGAAATCACAAAACGAACACTTCAATGCATGTAGCTCTAGAGCATGTACGGTACGGCTCCCCCTAAATTTACATATTTCCAGCTCATAATTGACGTTAACTCATGAATTGTTGTAACGCACATGGATCATTAATTTCACAAAATCCATTCTGGCTTGCTTTTGTATCGCATTAATATACAAACCTACCCCGCGAGCAGTAACCCGTATAACACGAACATCACCAACAATTTCCAGCTGGTGACCATCGACGTGTGATATCAGCTTCATCTCGCCATTACTATCAACGCAGGTATCAGGCGGCGGGGTTCCCATACGCACAAACACTCCGCTATCACTAACATCCTTTAACTGCCCCTGATAAAGAACCTCACCACCGTTTAAAGATAACGTGAGCTCACCTTGCGCAGGGTACCGAGTTGCACCTCGCTGATCCGCTCTATGTATTTTTTCCGGCGTTGTTTCCGGTTCACCTTGGCTCATGGATTCGTCATCGTTTTCGGGCATATCACTCAAACTTTTCGTTAGGAATACTAAAGGGAATACTCTAAGTCTAGTACACATTCCATAGCTTATGCCGCATACCCAACACAAAAACAAGACCCTTCAAGAAAATCCAATAAAATCATTATTTTCAATAGGTTAGAAACAAAAAATCCTTTTCAACATGAAATGGATCAATACCCATAAGAATATAAGGCACGCTTAAAATTTAACATAAATTTGATGAAAGCAGCTTGGTAAATACAGCACTGTCAACTTAACGCATTCATGTATACTCCGCACCCCATGAATACATACAAACGCTTCCGCTATCCTCAACAGATCATCAGCCACGCCATCTGGCTGTATCACCGATTCACACTAAGCTTCCGAGATATTGAGGAAATTCTAGCATGCAGGGGGGTTGTAGTATCTTACGAATCAATCAGGCAATGGTGCCTCAAATTCACACCTACATTCGCCAAATCACTAAAAAAGAAGCAAGGTGCCCTTGGTGACGAATGGTATTTAGACGAAGTCTTTATCAAGATAAACGGTAAACTCCGATACCTATGGCGGGCTGTTGACCAAGAAGGTAACGAACTTGATGTGCTTGTTACTAAGCGGCGCGATAAGAAGGCGGCCATCAAATTTTTCAAGAAACTCTTTAAGAGCCAGGTTCAACAACCTCGCAAGATCATGACAGATAAGCTGGGAAGCTACAAAGCTGCATTGCGTGGTTTGGGTTCAAAAACACCACATATTACCGATCAATACAAAAACAACATTGCTGAAGTTTCCCACCAAAAAACACGTCAACAACAAAGACAAATGCGACAATTTAAATCTATTGGGCAAGCCCAACGATTTTTATCAAACCACGGCGTGATCAACAATCACTTCCGACAACAGCGTCATTTACTCAAAGCCAAGCATTATCGTGAAATCAGAAACCGTGCATTTGAGCAATGGACACAGATTACCTGCGCCCAAAATTTGGTGATGAACAACTAAGCCAAATACACCCAGGACTTTTACGCTTAGACCAAGTTAAGTTGACAGTATCCAAATGAGACCCCCGCTTCGATTAAACTCATATTCCCACTTGGATCAGTGTACATCACAGGGTTCGCGTTACCATAAAGATACTTGTGCAGACTCGCAGGTTCATTATCCCTACCCATGTAAGTATCTTGCTGAGTAAACCTACCTATAGACGGATCAAGGTATCTTGCTCTCAGGTAGTAATTACCAGTCTCTGCATCTTCTTGTTCACCCGTGTACTTATAAGCATTAACACTCTCACCAGTACTATTCAGAACCTCCCCAAACGCCTCATAATCATACGTATCAGTGACTTCACCAGCCCCATTAGTCAACGCTCTTGTGCTACCTAAACCATCATAAGAGTAAAACCTAAAGTCCCCTCCTCTATCCTGATTCAGCAAGTCATGCCCATACGTATACACAACACTCGCCGCAGCTGTACCAATATCCCCTACAACCTCTTCAAGCACCTGCGCATAGGCTCTATTCAAGTCCACTACAAACTGAGTAGTGACGCCCGCTTCAGTCTTAGAAGTCCGGATACCGTTAGAGTCATATGCATACCCTGTGACAACTCCACCCTTATCAACAGATGTCATCTTGTTCTTGGCATCATAGAAGTAAGTGGTAACAACAGCATCCAACGTTTCAGTCTTGGTATTACCGTTATCATCATGCGTATAAACGGTTCCACCTTGAGACGTTAAACGATCATTCAAATCATACGCATAAGCAGTCTCAACCGTTGAGCCATCAGTAACCGTTTCATACTTCCGGTTACCAACCCAATCATAAATGTAATTCGCGTTGTAGACTTCAAGTCCACTTTCACTAACCACTTCATCCGTTAAGCGATACAAATTGTCATACGTGTAATCCGTAAAGCGACCATCAGCCTCGGTGATGTCATCACGTCTACCCGTGTCATCCAGACCATAGGTGTAGCTGCTTAATACAACCCCGTCTTTATCCTTGGTGGTTAACACTTCAAGCTGATTCACATCGTTGTAGAAGTACTCACTCACGACACCATTAGGGAACGTTACAGTCCATAGGCTGCCATTGTCATAATAGGTGTACTTAGTTTCACCACTTGCATCGGTAACAGTATCCAAACGATTCAAAGCGTCAAATGTGTAGTCCGTTACAGTGATGATTGTTCCGCGAGTAACTTTGACTTGCTCACGGTTACCTACATCATCATATGCATAATCAAGACGTGTTCCATCAGGTTTGATTTCATAATCTAAACGGTCTCTTACATCGAAGACTGTTTCAGTGGTGCCATGCTGATCTGTGACGGTGTGTACCTGTCCGTTATCCCAGTAGGTGTAGGCTTCTGAGTTACCGTCATGGTAATCAATGTGATCTACACGTCCTTGGTTATCCAAGTAGGTTGTATTGGTATCACCATTGAAGTCTGTATGAGCAACAGTTCTTGCAGCATCATCATAAACAAACGATTCAGACATGAGTTCAGGAAGCGTTCTGGTTAACACTCTTCCGTAATAATCATAAGTCCAACTTGTTACACGACCTTCCGCATCTTCTTGAGTGAGCTTGTTTCCGACTTCATCATAGGTGTATGAGGTATCAGGTACAGGTTGTCCATTGATGGTTACTTCAGGCGTTACAGTTTCTAAACGACCTAAATCATCATAGCCATAACGGGTACTACGATTGTTTTGATCAATCTGTTTAAACTGATTCGCTAGAAGCGTCATAGGAGTTAAAACGGCTACAGGGTAGAGTATTCAAGTTGTTAAAGAGCGTTGCGTTAGAGCGGGTGCAGGGTAGCCTTAAAAATTTCCTGGTGCGGTTTTGGGGTTAATCCTTTGAGACACCTGGTAGAGTTTAAAGAGTTATTCTGACTTATAGGATATCGTACATTTGAAACCTTTTTGTGGAACTAATTCTACTTCAATTTCATCGCCACATTTAAGATCAGTTACTTCAGCACGCACACTAGGAGTCACAGAATCAAGCGTCATTATCTGCATAGGAATACTGACAGAGGAACCAAACAGCACAACGTCATCTGCCGACATCTTGTCTAAACTTATTGAAGTTGGTTCATTTAGTTTATTAACTTCTTTAACATTATTGTGGACTTCCCAGAGTTTACTAGACACTTTCTAGCCTAGAAAAATAGTCGTTTTCAAACGCCACAGGTGACACGCCC
>CAJXZM010000182.1 GCA_913063125.1 uncultured Gammaproteobacteria bacterium
ACCATTATATTTGGATTACTGGTGTCTACAGTATTAACCTTGATTGTCATTCCGTTGTTATTTTCACTGATGTTTAACGTACGCTTTGCAAAAGCAGTATAGATAGGCTCTCTATGTTGGGGTAGGCATAAAATAAGTGGTCAGAAGTGTAGTTGGCAGCGTAGCTGGAGTGTTGCTGAGGTGCGAATATTTGCCGGGTTTTGCTAATCCCTTGTGGTGAAAGCGGTTTGGCACTTGTAGTCCTTGTAAAAAGTAAGCAAAATTGCCCCCTATTGAACGTAGATGAATTTAGGTGAATAAGGGATTCTCATGGCAGAAAATAAATCCATTCATGGTGTCTGGCAAAATCGTTGGACGTTTATTCTGGCTGCAACGGGGTCTGCCGTCGGTTTGGGGAATATTTGGAAATTCCCCTACATGGCGGGAGAGAACGGGGGCGGGGCATTTGTACTGATTTACTTGGTATTTGTTGCTGCTATCGGTATTCCTGTTATGTTGGCTGAGGTGATGTTGGGGCGAAGAGGCCGTCAAAGTCCGATTAACACAATGAAAACGTTAGCAAAATCTTCTGATGCTAGTAAGTTTTGGGGAGGAATAGGCTGGTTAGGAGCTATTGCCGGTGTGTTGATATTGTCCTTTTATAGTGTGATTGCCGGTTGGGCTATGGCTTATGCAGGTAAAATCATCGGTGGAGGGTTATTGGATCAAACTGATATTCCTAGTCAGTTTGGCGCTTTTGTGTCTGACCCCGTGGAGACAGTGCTGTGGCACAGTCTTTTTATGGTGATGGTGTTAACGGTTGTTGCTGGAGGTATTCATAAAGGTTTGGAAAAATCGGTACAGTTTTTGATGCCAGCACTTTTTGTTATGTTGATTTTACTCTTAGGTTATGCGACGACTACTGGGTCGTTTGGAGAGGCCGTTTCCTTCTTGTTTAAGTTTAATCCTGAGGCATTAACCGCTGATGCGGTATTGTCTGCTCTAGGACATGCCTTTTTTACGCTTAGTCTGGGGATGGGGGCAATTATGGCTTATGGGGCTTATATGCCTAAAGAGCATTCTTTGGGGAAAACAGTTGTTATCATTGGCGTGCTGGATACGTTGGTCGCTGTTGTGGCTGGCTTGGTGATTTTTTCAATCGTATTTGCCAATGGGTTAGATACAGCGGCGGGCCCTTCGTTAATGTTTAAGACTCTGCCCGTAGCTTTTAGCCAAATGCCTGGAGGCATTGTGTTGGGTGGAATGTTCTTTATTTTGGTGACTTTTGCCGCGTGGACATCCGCTATATCCCTTGCTGAACCTGCAGTTGCTTGGATGGTCGAAACGGCGGGGTTTTCTCGCATAAAAGCAGCATTAGTGGTGGGTATTCCCGTGTGGTTGTTGGGAATTGCTTGTGCGTTATCTCAAAACATATGGTCAGATGTGACAATCTTAGGGTCTGACTTGTTGGACTTTTTAGATAAATTAACAACAAATATTATGTTGCCTCTTGGAGGGTTGTTGATTGCCATATTTGCTGGTTGGATTATGCGCCGCAGTCATGTAGTCAAAGAAGTGGCTATGAAAAACTTTGCCCTGTTTAATATTTGGATTGTCATGATTCGGATTGTGGCGCCAATTGGAATTGCTTTTGTTATGTATAATTCGATCGAGGCTTGGTTGGTCTTTATTAATAAGTAATGTTTTCGAATACCGTAAGAGCCCTGTTGATGTCAGCGTAAGGGCTCTTGTAGACGGTATATCAGTGTATAGGTGTAAAGATGTCAGAAGAAATGATTCAGGTGGAAGTGGCGTATGCGCTACCGGATCGACAGGAGCTTATTGCATTCAATGTGCGTAAAGGGACATCAATGTTTGATGCCGCAATACAATCAAATATTGGGGATAAGTTTCCCGGCTTGGATGTGGAGGAGGCTCCTATGGGGATTTTCGGCAAAGTTGAGCGTAAACCCCAAGAGAGAGTGTTGGAGGCGGGTGAGCGAGTGGAAATCTATCGCCCGTTAATAGCTGACCCTAAAGAGATTCGTAAGCGGCGGGCAGCAGAAGCAAAAGCCAAGCGAGAGAATGGTTAGTTAGACCCGGCATCAAATCAAAAAGCGTTGAGGCGTTTTAGCCTCGAGATTTTTTGATTTGATCTTTTAGGTCTTCTTGAACAGCGTCAGGGTCTTTAAACTGAGAGTCGTCAACTTTTTGTAGGCGTTCACTGTCAAAATATAACGTTAAGCGGTTTTCAACAAAGCCACCCTTCCCGCTTTCATAGTTATAAACGTAATCCCAGCGGCCTGGGTGAAGAGGGTCTTTAATTACAGGGCTGCCAAGCACATACTCTACCTGGCGAGGGGTCATGCCTAGTTTAAGTTTTTCTCGGGCACCTTCACTGATAATGTTTCCCTGGCCAATATCAATACGAAATACCCCTGGAAATCGTAAGGTACTACAGGCGCTAATTGATGCTGTAAGGGCTAATATGTTGGCGATTAAACAAATTCGAATCAACTTTTGCATATGGTGTAGAATTCCTCTAAGGTTCCGGTCAGCAAGCATCATACTTTATCTTGTGATCACAACACAATTCGATATCACAAATTGAATTCAAGTTTTACTACCGTTAGGCTTTACTATTATGGACAACCAAGATCTTCGTAACGCTGGCCTCAAAGTGACGTTACCGCGGGTGAAAATACTTCAAATTTTAGAAGCAAAAGAGGTTAAACATCTGAGTGCAGAAGATGTTTATAAAACCTTGCTTGATAAAAATGAAGATGTTGGCTTGGCGACTGTTTACCGAGTATTAACACAGTTTGAAACAGCAGGTTTAGTTGTTCGTCATAACTTTGACAATGGTCATTCAGTGTTTGAAATGGCCACTGAGGAACATCATGATCATATGGTAGTAATGGACTCCGGTGAGATCATAGAGTTCCATGATGATGAAATTGAACGGTTACAGAAAAAGTTGGTAGAAGAGCATGGTTACGAATTGGTTGATCATAGCCTTGTTTTGTATGTGAAGGCTAAATCTTAATTTAAGCAGGGCGTTGCTAGGCGCCCCGCTAGCCTTGAGTCTCGCCGATTAATTCCCTGGCATGAGCAAGGGTTTGTTCAGTGATGGAGAGCCCTCCTAGCATTCTGGCGATTTCGGTGACTTTCTCATCTTGTGACAGTGTATTAATACCGGTGTATGTTGAATCTTTGCTGGTCTGTTTATTGACGTGTAGATGATGGTGTCCTTGTGCGGCAACCTGCGGTAAGTGCGTTACACAAATGACCTGGTTCTCGTTGCCTAGTTTTCTTAATAGCTCCCCAACAACTTGCGCAACAGCTCCCCCGATACCGACGTCTACTTCATCAAAAATCAACGTGGCAACATTGCTTTTGGCTGCGCATGCTACTTGGATAGACAGGCTAATACGTGATAGTTCTCCCCCTGATGCAACTTTGAATAATGGTTTGCTTGGTTGTCCTGGGTTTGTTTGCACGTGAAACTCAACGGAATCGATACCGTTGGCGTTTGCCTGCTCTATGGGTAGAGGGCTTACAATAACGGTTACTGCTGCACCAGGCATGCCTAATGTTTGGATTTGTTTAGTAATGATTTTGCTGAGTTTTTTCCCCTGCTGCTGGCGCTTTTTACTGAGGATTTGGGCTTTTTCTAAAAACGCAGTTTGACTAGCAGCGGCTTGGGTCTGCAGCTGTTCTATCTTTTCATCGCCACCTTCAATGGATATTAACTCTTCTGCGAGGGTTTGCTGAAGTTCTGGCAATTGATTCGGTGTTACATGATGTTTGCGGGCAAGTTGATGGGCGCTGGCGATGCGTTGATCAACCCACTGGTAGCGCTCAGGGTCTATGTTTAGGGATTCCACGTAATGTTGAAGGTTGTTGCCAGCTTCCTGTAGTTGGATTTCTGCACTGGCGACAAGCTCCTTGGTTTCCGAAAGGCCTTCGTCTTGTTGCTGCATTTCGGTGACAAGTTGAAGAATGTTGGCTACGGTGTCCAGGGAGGTGTTTTCTCCAAGAGATAATACTTGTAGTGCTTGGTGGCCTTGGTTGATTAGGCCTTCTGAGTTTGAGAGCCGCTTGTGTTCTTTTTCTAGTTGTGAAAATTCATTGAGTTGCAAATCTAATGCTTCTAATTCGCCCAGTTGAAAGCGCAATAAATCCACTCGGTCATTAAGCTCTTTTGCGTTGTCTCTGATCTTTTCGTAGGCTTTTTGTTGTTGTTGCCATTGGTTGTAGGTGTCTGCGACCTGTTTTACTTGTGTATTGAGGCCGCTAAATTGATCCAATAGGTGGCGGTGTGTATCTTTTTTCAGCAATGCTTGATGTTCATGCTGGCCGTGTATAGAAATCAGCATTTCCCCTAATGTTTTAAGTGACGACATAGGAGTGGGACGACCGTTGATGTATGAGCGAGAACGCCCATCTTTGTTGATTACCCGGCGTAGGATACATTCCCCGTCCTCGTCAAGGTCGTGTTGGTTTAACCAATTTTGGGCTGCATTGTTGGTTTCTATATCAAAGCTGGCAAGAATGTCGGCTTTATCTGCGCCATGACGCACTGAGCCTGAATCTGCACGATTACCGAGTGCTAATCCTAAAGCATCAATCATTATGGACTTTCCTGCCCCGGTTTCTCCTGTGATGACACACAGTTTGTTGGGGATGTCTAAGTCCAGAGATTCAACAATGGCAAAATTCGAAATATTAATATGAGAAAGCATAGGGCATCATTCAGTTAGTCCAATATGTCTGTGATGATATGCGATGCGGGTGATATTCGCTAGCGTCATCAGTGCCTTGGAACCATAAAAAATGACCCCATAGTATTCTAGTAGGTTACATAACAATAAGAGCAGCTACTGCGTATGAACCCATTAGAAGACAGGGCATCTCAAATACTAAAGTCGTTGATTGAGCATTATATTGATGATGGCATGCCTGTGGGTTCAAAGCGTATCCTGCAGGATTTGACTCGACGAGTGAGTTCGGCGACCGTGCGAAATGATATGATGATGCTGGAGGAGAAGGGGCTGTTGTCCTCGCCATACACATCAGCCGGACGAGTCCCAACTGAATTAGGTTACCGGTTCTTTGTGGACAAACTAATTACCATGGAGCCGCTAACGACACAAAGCGTTGGCTGGGTTCAGCACCAGCTAGCTTCAGATCAAACCCCTCATGAATTGGTAGAAAAGGCCTCCCAGGTATTGTCTGATATGACGTCACTGGCGGGAATTGTTGTCGCTCCAAAGCAAGAAATGTCCAGTTTGCGGCAGGTTGAATTTTTACCATTGACTGGGAAGAGGGTGTTGGTAATCCTGGTGCTCAACGAGAGAGAGGTGCAAAATCGGATTATTTGCCCTGATCGTGAGTATGAAGAGCATGAGCTTCAGCAGATTGCTAGCTACCTTAATCAACGCTTTGCGGGTAGTGAATTGCACGATATTAAAACCCAGGTGTTGGTAGATATGCGTGCCGATAAAGTTGAAATGGATCAAATGATGCAAATGGCTGTGGATATGGCGGCTAAAACGTTTGATGAGGCAGGTAAGGAGCCAGAGTGTGTGGTTCGCGGTGAGTCAAACCTTATTCAGATGGCGGAGCAGGGCAGTGCGGATCAGCTTCAGCCATTGTTTGAGTCCTTTCAGCAGAAAAAAGATTTACTGCATTTAATGGATCATTGCGCTAAAGCTGATGGGATTCAGGTTTTTATTGGTCAGGAATCGGGCTACCAGGTGTTTGATGAGTGCAGTATGATCGCTGCGCCTTATACGGACAGCAACAAAAACGTACTAGGCATGTTGGCAGTTGTTGGGCCAAAGCGAATGGCTTATCAACAAGTGATCCCTTTAGTCGAAATGACAGCAAAAATATTGAGTGCGGCCTTGAACCCTGAGGATTGATCCCCATATAGCCAACAATGAATGACCTGACGCCGCACAAACGCCAGCCCTGGAAGTTACAGGCGGTGGTTGTGCGGCGTTGTTTTGTCCGTAAATACAATGATTTAAGAATGAACTGAAGAGTGGAGTTGATTTATGTCTAGTGATGAGGCAGCAAGCCCAGAGCAAGAAGAACCTGTTGTTGTTGAAATCGATACGCAGGGCGATACGCAAAGCATTGACGTTGAGCAGGGTGATGTTGAGGTGGCCAGTGCTGATGACGCTGCTGTTTCGATAGAAAGCTTGCAAGAGCAGTTGCTTGCAGCGCAAGCCAAGGTTCAAGATCAACAAGATTCCGTGTTGCGGGCTCAGGCTGAAGTGCAGAATATGCGTAGGCGTGCAGAGCGAGATGTAGCCAATGCTCATAAGTTCGCGCTTGAGAAATTCTCGGCAGACTTGCTTCCCGTGGTCGATACGCTAGAGCGAGCATTGCAATCGGCAGCAGATAGTGACAATGCTGATGATTCTACTCAAGAGGGTGTTGAGTTGACGTTGAAAATGTTAACAGACACCTTGAAAAAGCACGGTGTAGAGCAAAACGATCCTATTGGTGAGCCTTTTAACCCAGAGTTGCATCAGGCTATGTCGATGCAGCCTAGCCCGGATATGGAACCCAACACAGTGATGGCCGTATTGCAAAAAGGCTATACATTAGGCGGTCGCTTGGTAAGGCCAGCGATGGTTGTGGTGTCTCAAGCATAAAAAATGAAAATGCTTGGTTTTTGTGAGGGATTCATTGCTTCCTGAGGGTTGAAAAGTCTAGGTAGTCCCCCATAAATAGAGTCAAGCGAAAGAATTGAATAACAGTATTCAAAAATGATGTTGCAAAAGCAGTGTTATTTAACATGTTTATTTAGTAAATAATCCGGTGACCTGTCTGGCAGACACTGGCATTAACTCAGAACAAAGTCTGTCAGGGCTTTAGAAAAAAGGTGAATGATTATGGGTAAGATAATTGGTATCGATCTAGGTACAACCAACTCTTGTGTTTCAGTGCTTGAGGGTGATAAACCAAAGGTTCTTGAAAACAGCGAAGGTGATCGCACCACTCCTTCCATTATTGCGTTTAGTGATGATGGCGAAACATTGGTGGGTCAGTCTGCAAAGCGTCAAGCAGTGACAAACCCAACAAACACTCTATACGCTATTAAGCGTCTTATTGGTCGTAACTTTACCGATAAAGAAGTACAGAAAGATATCAAACGTTCGCCGTTTGGTATTGTTAAAGCCGATAACGGCGATGCATGGGTTGAGGTAAACGGTACAAAAACAGCGCCACCTCAAATTTCTGCTGAAGTTCTTAAGAAAATGAAGAAAACAGCTGAAGATTACCTTGGTGAAGCGGTAACAGAAGCGGTTATTACTGTTCCTGCATACTTTAACGATAGTCAGCGTCAAGCCACTAAAGATGCAGGCCGTATCGCCGGTTTGGAAGTTAAACGTATTATTAACGAGCCAACAGCGGCAGCGCTAGCTTATGGTATGGACAAAAAACGTGGTGATAGCACCATCGTTGTTTATGACTTGGGTGGTGGTACTTTCGATATCTCTGTTATTGAAATTGCAGAAGTTGATGGTGAGCATCAGTTTGAAGTGCTTGCAACTAACGGTGATACGCACTTAGGTGGTGAAGATTTTGATCTTCGTTTGATCGAATATCTAGCAGACGAATTTAAGAAAGATAGTGGGATTGATCTTCACAATGATCCTCTGGCACTTCAGCGTTTAAAAGAAGGCGCAGAGAAAGCTAAGATCGAGTTGTCTTCCGCACAGCAAACAGAAGTGAACCTTCCTTATATCACTGCTGATGCCACGGGCCCAAAGCATCTGGTTATCAAACTAACTCGAGCCAAGTTAGAGTCTTTGGTTGAGGCGTTGGTTGTTGGGACGATGAAGCCTTGTGAGACTGCACTAAAAGACGCAGGTCTAAGTGCATCAGAAATTGATGATGTTATCTTGGTTGGTGGTCAGACACGTATGCCAATGGTTCAGGCTGAAGTGGAGAAGTTCTTCGGTAAAGAGCCTCGTAAAGATGTAAACCCTGATGAAGCTGTAGCAATGGGTGCTGCGATTCAAGGGGCTGTGTTATCGGGTGATGTAACTGACGTATTGTTGTTAGACGTAACGCCTTTAACATTGGGTATCGAAACAATGGGTGGTGTAACTACTGCATTGATCGAGAAAAATACTACGATTCCTACTAAGAAATCTCAAATATTCTCAACGGCAGATGATAACCAGGCTGCGGTAACCGTGCATGTGTTACAGGGTGAGCGTAAGCAGGCGTCAGGTAATAAGTCGTTGGGTCGTTTTGATCTAAGTGATATTCCAGCAGCACCACGAGGTATGCCTCAGATTGAAGTAACCTTTGATTTGGATGCAAACGGTATTTTGAATGTGTCTGCAAAAGACAAGGCTACTGGCAAAGAGCAAACGATAGTGATTAAGGCGTCTGGTGGTTTGTCGGATGAAGAAGTTGATCAAATGGTTCGTGATGCTGAAGCAAATGCTGAAGAAGATCAAAAGTTCGAAGAGCTTGTAACTGCACGTAATTCTGCTGATGGCCTACTTCACGCGGGTAAGAAAACGCTTGAAGAAGCTGGTGATAAAGCAACAGATGAAGAGAAGGCTGCGATTGAAGCTGCGATTGCTGAGTTGGAGGAAGCCGTTAAAGGCGACGACAAAGAAGTAATGGAAGCGAAGTCCACTGCGCTAACCGAAGCAACTGCTGGGCTAGCTCAGAAAATGTATGAAGAGCAGCAAGCACAAGCCGGAGCTGAAGGCGCGGGCCCCGATATGGGTGAAGCTGAGCAGGCTGAAGCATCCTCCGCTGCTGGCGATGATGTGGTTGATGCCGAGTTTGAAGAGGTTGATGACAAAAAATAGGCTCGCCTTAAGTTAGTAGTACAACACGCGCGGGAGCTTGCTCCCGCGTTGCTGTATCTGGAATTTGAACAATATTGGCTGCTATTGCTACCCGCGGAGTGACCACTAATCAACACTGGTTTGAGAACATGGCAAAACAAGATTTTTACGAGCTATTAGGTGTCGCAAAAGACGCAACCCCTCAGGAGATGAAAAAAGCCTACCGCCGTTTGGCGATGAAATATCATCCCGATAGAAATCCGGATGATAAGGCGTCTGAGGAAAAATTTAAAGATATCAGTGAAGCCTACGAAATTCTAACGGATGATCAGAAGCGAGCGGCGTACGACCGATATGGGCATGCCGGCGTTGACGGTAATGCTGGTGCCGGTGGAGGTGCTGGGGCGGGTGGTTTTAGTGACATTTTTGGTGATGTATTTGGCGATATCTTTGGCGGAGGCGGTGGTGGTGGTCGAGGTGGGTCTCGTAGTAACCGAGGCTCTGATCTGCGTTATACCTTAGAGTTGGATCTTGAGGATGCGGTAAAGGGAACAACGGTAGAGATACGTGTGCCAACCCTTGTGCACTGCGCACCCTGTGACGGTTCTGGCGCTAAAAAGGGTACCAAACCTGTTACTTGTCAAACTTGTGGTGGTGCAGGTCAAGTGCGTATGCAGCAGGGTTTTTTCTCTGTTCAGCAAACCTGTCCGACTTGTCGAGGTCAGGGTAAGTCAATTAAAGATCCATGTCGTGAGTGTCACGGGCAGGGTCGCAAAGAAAAACGTAAAACGCTTTCCGTCAAGATACCTCCAGGTGTGGATACAGGTGATCGTATTCGTTTAGCTGGCGAGGGTGAGGCTGGGTCTCACGGTGGGCCCGCGGGTGATTTGTACGTGCAGGTTGCAGTAAAAGATCACGCAATTTTTCAGCGTGAAGGTAAAGATCTATACACCGAAGTGCCAATCAGTTTCGTTGATGCAGCATTGGGTGGTGAGCTGGAAGTTCCGACGCTGGATGGTCGTGTGAAACTTAAGATCCCAGCAGAGTCGCAAACCGGTAAGTTGTTTCGTCTGCGAGGTAAGGGGGTTGCCCCGGTTCGCGGTGGCGGCGCGGGAGACTTGTTGTGTCGAGTTATTTTAGAAACACCGGTTAACCTTAATAAAGATCAAAAAGAGATGTTGAAGGAGTTTCAAACAAGCCTTGAAAAAGAAGCTCATCGCCAATCGCCAAAAAAACACGGCTGGTTTGACGGTGTAAAACAATTCTTTGATGACATGCTATAAGGAGGCCTAGGCGTGACAAATGCAAATGTGAAGGTTGCTGTAATTGGTGCTGCGGGCAGAATGGGGCGGGCGCTTATAGAGGCTGTTAGTGCGGGGGATGGTGTGGAGATTGCTGCTGCAATCGATCGTCCAGGCAATTCTTTAGTTGGGGCTGATGTTGGTGAGTTAGCGGGTATTGGTAAGTTAGGTGTAGCCCTTGTTGATAGTCTTGAGGCTGTTGTTGATCAATTTGATGTGCTAATTGATTTTACTGCGCCTGATGCTACGGTTGCCAATGCAAAGTTCTGTGCCGAGAATGGCAAAAAGATGGCAATTGGTACGACGGGTTTGTCGGATGAGCATAAGGCCTCGTTGGCAGTTAGTGCCGAAAAGACTGCCATTATGTTCGCACCTAATATGAGTATGGGGGTGAACCTGTGCTTTAAGTTGCTTGAGGTTGCTGCCCAGGTGTTGGGGGATGAGGTTGATATTGAAATTATTGAGGCCCACCATCGCCATAAAGTAGATGCCCCTTCTGGTACCGCTTTGCGAATGGGGGAGGTTGTTGCAGATACATTGGGGCGAAATTTGGATGAAGTGGCCGTTTATGGTCGAGAAGGTCAGACGGGGGAGCGGGATCGTAAAACTATTGGTTTTGAAACTGTTCGTGCTGGCGATATCGTGGGCGAGCACACTGTTATGTTTGCGGCGGATGGCGAGCGTGTAGAAATTACTCATATTGCAACGAGTCGAATGAACTTTGCTCGTGGAGCGGTTAGGGCTTGCGGTTGGTTAAGAGACAAAAATACGGGTTTGTTTGATATGCAGGATGTATTAGGGCTTAAATAGTTCAAATGTCGTGGGCCCGGTTGTTTTTCATGATGAATGCTGGGTCATGATGTTTGATTGATCTAAACCCGTAGACGACAACCGTACATTTCTATAGAATACGCTCGGATCAGATAATGGTCGGAGCGTCCGCCTCCTACAACTCCTAATACCGAATATTCGTTGATTTGCAGGTTAATTTTTACAGTTAGCCTAGCTTACTACGGCCTTAATACGGCCTCGGTAGATTAGTAGGTCGCTAGCATTGTTCCTAATACCTGCTAACGTTGAACGTGCTCTTTGAGTATGTGTGACGGCAGGTGACCAAAGTATTGTTGCTTGAACGGAAGCGGGATCGAGGTTAACTCATCTCGCTTTTTTGCAGGTAACAGTTACGAATGATCACACACCTTTCCCTTTCCTACGACCATTGGAGGTTGGCTTGAGTATATCAGCCATTTTGGCCCTAGAAGACGGCACCGTCTTTCATGGCACGTCTATTGGCGCAGACGGACATTCCGTTGGCGAAGTCGTTTTTAATACTGCACTTACCGGCTACCAAGAGATTCTTACTGATCCGTCCTACGCTCGTCAGATGGTAACTTTGACATACCCTCATATCGGTAATACCGGTGTTAATGACGAGGACGAGGAGTCTTCTAATATTTGGGCGGCAGGCCTAATTATTCGTGATTTACCGTTGTTAGCAAGCAGTTGGCGCAAGCAGGCATCCTTGGATGAATATCTGCGTGAGCGAGGTATCTTGGGTATAGCAGACATTGATACGCGTAAATTAACCCGAATCCTTCGAGAGAAGGGTGCTTTGGGCGGTTGTATTCAAGCAGGTGATATTGACGAAGCTGCTGCAATTGCTATCGCTAAAGACTTTGCTGGACTTAAAGGCATGGACTTGGCGAAAGAAGTGACTGTTTCTGAGCCCTACCAGTGGACAGAAGGTAGCTGGCAGCTTGATGGTGGTCATAAAACACCAGAAGGCGAAAAGCCTTATAAAGTGGTTGCCTATGACTTTGGCGTTAAAAGAAATATTTTGCGCATGTTGGTCGATCGTGGTTGTGACCTTACGGTTGTTCCGGCACAGACCCCTGCAGCTGACGTGTTGGCAATGAAGCCTGATGGTATCTTTTTATCTAATGGCCCTGGTGATCCTGAGCCTTGTGATTACGCTATATCTGCTATCCAGGCTATCTTGGAAACCGATATACCAGTGTTTGGTATCTGTCTTGGTCATCAGCTGTTGGCGCTTGCTAGTGGGGCAAAGACATTGAAGATGAAGTTTGGGCATCACGGAGCTAACCACCCTGTTCAAAACTTAGAGGATAAGACGGTATTGATTACCAGTCAAAATCATGGATTTGCGGTAGATGAGGCGGCGCTGCCTGAAAATTTACGTGCAACCCATAAATCTCTGTTTGATGGTTCTTTACAGGGTATTCATCGTACAGATAAACCTGCTTTTAGTTTTCAGGGTCACCCTGAAGCCAGTCCTGGCCCGCATGAAGCCAGTACGTTGTTCGATCATTTTATCGACCTAATGGCAGAAGCAAAGTAGCAGCAAGGCGAATCAGGGTTATATCGAATTATGTAAAAGTAATTCGATTATTTAGAAATTAGGAGGGTTGCCTGGCAGCCCGCCGTAAAGTTGACGAGTTTTAACGATGCCAAAACGTACCGACATACAAAGCATTCTTATTTTGGGTGCTGGCCCCAT
>CAJXZM010000183.1 GCA_913063125.1 uncultured Gammaproteobacteria bacterium
TACTCAACTGCAAAAGGGCGATAACCTCAATAATGGTACTTATTAAAGTCTGAATGGCGCTGATTTTACCGTTTATAACGTGGGAAGCCTAGTAGTTGGCGCCTTGAGAATGGATTAAAGTGGCTTGATATGGTCTCTTACACAACCCAAGCATTCCAATACTGCCGAAAGACAGTTTAGGAGTATGTACTTGAAGGGTGGTTATTATGAGCTTTAATTATGGGAAGCTGAGGTAATTTATTAGCAGTCAAAAAGTGTATGCTTTTGAGGGGAATATGAACGTAAAGATGGGTGTAATGATGCTTTCTTTGAATATTAGGTCCTTGTTTGAAAGAAAGTTAAGCGCTGCGGCCTCAGGCTCTGGAGTTGCCTTTTTATTGTTACTGGGGGGAGGTACACCAAGTATTGCCGCGGATACGGCTCGTATTGATGCTTTGGAAGCCAAAATTGAGCAGTTAACGCAAGAGCAAGGGCATCAACGTTCAGCAATTGATGAAGCGTTAAGCCATGTAGAAATCACCGGCTATATAAGTTTACGGGGGGGACAGCTAAATGAGAAAGGTCTTACTTATTTGGGGGGGGTTAGCGATGATTTGTCGTTCTCCAACGAAACTACGTTTGGAATTCAGGTAAAAGCACCTATCTCCGAGGAGATTAATATGGTGCTGCAATTTGCTGGAGATAGTATTGAAACACAAGCAGAAGTGGATTGGGCGTTTGTAGAATACCAGATGTTGCCATCTCTCAATATTCGGGCGGGTCGATTACGGGTGCCAGGCTTTATGGTTTCGGAATATCAAGCGGTTGGTTATGCTTATCCTTGGGTGCAAGCGCCTTTAGAAGTCTATGGATTGACACCATTTCTACGATATGAAGGCTTCGACTTACGATATTTTATAAGTATGGGTGATGTGGATGTGCGGATAAACCCATTTGTAGGCAGTACTAGTAATCAAGACCTTACCGTTGGTCAATTAGCTTATGCGAATCAGGATAGCCAATTTGGTGGCATTGATATTCAGCTAAATTATGAATCCGTTAGAGTCAGGGTTGGATATTCAAAATATGATTTTGATATAGAGGCAGATACCTGGGATGTGGCTATGGAAGGTTTGATTGAAGGCCGGGTGATTGTACCAGGAAACCCCGCAGTAGAGTTCTTGGGTATTGTGGACATCATTGATTCTTTAACTGCTGCAGCGACAGGGATCGCGCTAGCAAACCCTGCGCAAGCTGTAGTTTATAATGCAGAGGCCGGATCATTTGCTGCCCAGCGAGTAAATTATCCGAACGATTCGATTATGGGAGGGGAGCAAGAGGCAGAGTATTTTAGTGTTGGATTTAGCTATGATTCTGAAAATGTATTGCTAATGGCAGAAATGACAAAAGGAGGGATCTCTGGGGCATTCCCGAATGGCAAGGGAAGTTATGCTACGTTGGGGTACAGAATAGGGAATTGGATGCCACATATAACCTATGCGGCATTAAAAAGTACCGATAATACGGATCGTAAGTTTTTACCTGCGTTTATTGCAACAGATGCCTTGTGGGTTAGTGTACCCGATGTGGCTGTCGGTATTTCTGGAGCAAATATGGCGATTGATTTAGTGAATGATACGCGTAATTTAAGTAACCCCAGGCAACATTCTTGGACTTTAGGGATACGTTGGGACCCATTAGCAAGTATTGCGATAAAAGCTGAGTATCAATATATTAGTTTACCGGGGTCAAGTTATGGTTATGTATTACCAAGTGCCGTTGTTGATGGGCAAGGTGATGAAATAGATGTAGGTGGTTTTGATGATAAGGTAGGTAATGTTAATGTGATAAAACTATCCTTGGACTTGGTATTCTAAATAATGAAGAATCTGAAAGGGTATACGAAACGACTATTTATATTGCTGCTTTATTTTTGGGCGGCTTTTTCAATTGATATCGTTAGTGCAGTATCGGAGAGAAATGTTGAAAAGAGTGAAGGCCTTCATATCATTGTTAATGTGAATAATACGATCGATAGTGTAACTGTTAATCAGCTGAGTCGAATTTTCAACAAAAAATCTAAAAAATTCGAAAATGGCATGGCGTCTTTACCTATTGCTCAAAAATCCAATAGTTCCGTGACTGAAATCTTTAATAGGAAAATACTTAATAAAAATGCAAAACAATTAAAATATTATTGGGCGAGAAAAATGTTCTCGGGGTCAAATAAGCCACCAAAATCATTGGCATCTGACATGGAAGTCGTGAGATTTGTCGCTAGCGTAGAAAATGCCGTTGGTTATGTTAGTAAGATACCAAAAAATAAAAATGTAAAAGTGATTCGAATCGAACCCTGATTGAATTCTAAAAATATCCTGATGAACAAATAGTGGGAAACTATGAGTGGAGTACGTGATCTTTCAATACGACTAAAAGTTATTCTTGTTGCCGTTATTGGCGTAATGGGATTTCTTGTCGTAATTTGGGCCAACTTTAATTATTACCTTGATACTAATGCACAATTAGCCCGCCTAAAAACGACGGAATATCCGATATTAGGTGGAGCACATGAATTGCAAATTGCGTTGGCTGATATTGAGCGCACGTATGAATTAAGTTTTCTTGAATCAGATAAGGACATTTTAGAAGAGGGGCGCCAGTTAGTATTATTAACAAAGAGTGGAATAGAAGAGCTGCAAAGAATTTCTCCTCAACTTTCAGATCGACTTAAAAAATTATCTAAACACTTTGATGAATACTCAACATCATTGGATAGCTACACTCAGGACTTTATTGAAGGGAAGCTGGATGAAGATATTATGTTTGAGGCCTTTGAGGAGGTTAGCCACAAGCGAAGTTTGTATGAACGTGATTTAAGGGCATTCACAGAGACCTTAGGTTATGATTTTGGTGACGCTATACAGGGTATGCAGGACCAGGGGGTAATCGCAGTTCAGCGAGAGATGGCTATTGGTAGTGTCCTCATTATTAGCATAATTTTTGTAGCCTACATATTAGTACGAGATATTCTATCTGCTATTAATAGCGCAGTATCTGTGGCAGATGAAATCGCAAAAGGCAATCTTGATATAAAAATAAGCAATCTTCGAGATGATGAAACTGGGCGTTTGATGCATGCGCTAAGGACGATGCGAAATCGTTTAAAAGAGCAGAGACTGTCAGATGAGATTAGAGCCAATAATCAGATGCGAATCACTCAGCTTAATGATGCTATGAGAGGAGATATTTCTTTAGAGAGGTTGTCACAAAAAGTGTTAAGTTGTATGGCTTTAGAACTTAATGTTTTAGTAGGGAGGTTATTTGAGGTAGATGGAGGCACCTTAAATTATGTTTCTGGTTATGCATTTGATGCATCGAATGGAGAAAAAAATAGTTTTAAATTTGGAGAGTCCTTGGTTGGTCAGTGCGCTGTAGATCGAAATGTGATGGTGATCGATGATATACCTGAAAACTATATCTCAGTATCTTCAGGTATTGGAAAAGCGGTGCCTAAGCGATTGATTATATTTCCACTGATTCATAACGAAGAATTAAAAGGTGTTATCGAACTTGCAACGTTTGCCGAGTTTGATAAAAATATGATGTCCTATATTTCTGACGGTAGCGAAGGTGTTGCTATTGCGATTAATTCTGGAAAATCTCGATTAAAGCTATCAAATATGTTGGCAAAAACGCAAGCGCAAGCCGCTGCGATGGAGAATCAAAAAGAAGAACTACGTGTTACTAATGAAGAGCTTGAAGAGCAAGCAAGGGAGTTACGTAACTCCGAGGAAAGTTTGCAAGCTCAGCAAGAAGAGCTTCGAGTAATGAATGAGGAACTCGAAGAAAGAACAAAGATGTTAGACCATCAAAAGAAAGAGATTTTGAAGAAAAATTCCGAGTTGGAGAAATCTCGAGAAGTGATGGTACAAAAAACTGACCAGTTGGAAATGAGTGGCAAGTATAAATCAGAATTCCTATCGACAATGTCACATGAATTAAGGACGCCGCTTAATAGTATTCTTATACTCTCTCAAGGGTTGGCTAACAATAAAAAAAATAACCTGAGTGATAAAGAGGTTGAGCATGCTCGTGTCATCCACTCTTCAGGTGAAGACTTATTGTCTTTAATAAATGATATTTTGGACCTGTCGAAGGTTGAAGAAGGGAAGTTGGAACTCGTTGTTGATGATGTAACTCCAAAAGATATTTTGGATGTCATTAAGCAACAATTTAGTTATGAAGCTGAAACAAAAAATATTGAACTTATTTCTGAAATTAGTAAAGCACCAGCGTTACTGAAAATTGATAAACATCGTTTAAATCAAATTCTAAGAAATTTCTTATCGAATGCTTTCAAATTTACAGCAATGGGAAGCATTACTATTTCGATAGCTGGTCGGGATGAAAAACTTGTACCGACAAGAAAAGACTTAGTTGATTCGGGATATTTTGTTATTAAGGTGGTTGATACGGGTATCGGTATACCTGCAGATAAGCAACAGTCTATATTTGAAGCCTTTCAGCAGGCAGATGGTACAACAAGTAGGCAATATGGTGGAACAGGATTAGGATTAACGATCTCCAGAGAATTGTCTCATATAATGGGTGGAGAAATAGTAGTTTCTAGTGATGGTGAAGGAAAAGGGTCAACCTTTGCGATTTTTTTGCCTGTTTTTTACAACGATATTTCGGTAGAAAGCCAGGCCTTATCTGTTGTTTCTGCGGTGGTGGAGGCGGAATCAAACGCAGAAATTAATGAGGCTGCAGAGACATTAAATCTTAGATTGGCAGAAGATAAGCCGGATGTTAGATCGGTTCTTATTATTGAGGATGACGATAATTTTTCTGAAATACTATCAGACCTTGCTGTTGATTTTGGTCTGACTCCTTGGGTTGAAAGTAGTGGTGAGGCTGCCCTGCTATTATTGAAAGGAAAGTTGCCAGGAGCAATAATTTTAGATTTAGGATTGCCGGGTATCAGTGGGAAAAATGTTCTTGAAATACTTAAGAAGAGTGAGCGCACAAAATCAATACCTGTACATGTGATTTCGGGACGAGAAGAGTCTGACAGTGTGTTAGCACTAGGAGCAGTTGATTTTATAAACAAACCGGCTAATAAAAATAGCATTGAAGCATTGTTAAAGCAGATTAAACACGAAGCCACGGCTGCGGTTAAACGTCTTCTTATTATCGAAGATGATCCGGTTCAGCAGCAAGCACTAAATGATTTATTCTCAGTCAAAGATATATATTTTGATGTGGTAGATAATGGATCAAAAGCAGAGGAGTTATTAAGGGATAATGATTATGATTGTATTGTAATGGATTTGCGACTTCCTGATTCTTCAGGTCTTGATATTTTGAAAAAACTGCGCTCATTAGAAAAGAACCATCAAGTTCCAGCAATCATTTATACTGCGATGGATGTGAGTCGAGAAATGGAAGCAGAATTACGAAAAGTAGCTGATCGTATAATTCTAAAATCTGGCAATGCTATGGATCGGTTATTAAATGAAACCTCGTTGTTCTTAAATTGGGTTGACTCTCAGCAAGTTGGAGAGCGTAGTGAAAGAGTGGATGATGATACTAGTCAAGCATTAGATGGTCGACATATATTAATGGTAGATGATGATATGAGGAATTTATATTCATTGTCAGCAGCCTTGGAAGATTATGGATTAGATATCAGTACCGCCGCTACAGGACAAGAGGCATTGGATTTTCTAGCAGCGGATAGTTCGGTTGAATTAATCTTAATGGATATCATGATGCCGGAAATGGATGGGTATGAAGCTATCACACGTATTAGAAAGCAGGATAAATTTGCGAAATTACCTATTATTGCACTAACAGCAAAGGCAATGAAAGAGGATAAATCTCGGTGTATAGAGGTAGGAGCGAGTGATTACTTTCCTAAACCGGTGGATGTTGAAAAACTAAAAAGTGTAATGAAAGTGTGGTTGCGACAAAAAAAGTGAGTGATCTTCAATGAGTAGTTGATATAGCTACGACTATGAATATAAATATAAATATGAATATAGCTAAAAAATAACAGGGTCATTACTACGTGCCAAAATACCAAAATGACGAAGATTATGATATTCACGCTTTATTAGACGTAATCTATTTGAAGTGGGGTTACGATTTTCGTGGATATTCAAAAGCATCTTTAACGCGTCGTATTTTCTTTTTTTTACAAGAGGAGCGGATAGATAGAATTCCAGAACTACAATACCGTATTGTAAGAGATCGAGCACTTTTCTCGCGTTTTATTAAGGATGTAACCGTTAATGTGACAGAAATGTTTCGAGATCCTCCCTTTTATCGTTCAGTGAAACAACATATTGTTCCTCAATTAAAAACCTATCCTCATATAAAAATTTGGCATGCTGGGTGTGCTACAGGGGAGGAGGTATACTCACTTGCAATGTTGTTGGATCAAGTAGGCTTATTAGATAGAGCAACTATATATGCTACGGATATTAATCGCTCTGTACTGGATAGAGCTAAAAAAGGTATATACAGCGATAGTCATTTAAGTCAGTACCAACAGAATTTTAAGGATGCAGGATTAAGCGGGAATTTATTGGATTACTTCGAAAAGGGTTACGACCATGTGATAGTGGACTCTCGATTGAGAAAAAACATTGTTTTTACGGAACATGATTTGGTTATTGATCATGTATTTGGAGAGATGCAGTTGATTTTTTGCCGCAACGTACTGATTTATTTTACGCGAGAATTACAGAATAAAGTGATTGGACTCTTTACTGAAAGTTTGGATTTTGGTGGTTACTTATGTTTAGGGATTAAGGAGAGTCTTGATTTTTTTGATGGTAGGAAGATGTTTACAGCGGTGGATGCAGACCATCGGTTATTTCAAAAAACCAGCAATAAGGATTCAAGTGACAAGAGATAATTATGTGATGGTAAAGCGGCTGCTTAGTAATGGTGTCAGTGATGTTGATACGTTCCGAGAATGATACATTTTCTAGACTGGTGGTTATTGGAACTTCGTGGGGCGGTATAGATGCACTTAAAGTATTATTGGGAAATATAAACACCCCGTTTACTTTTTCGATTGTGATCGTTATTCATCAGGATAGACAAAATAGGAGCCACTTATCCACGTTATTTTCGCAGATGGTTTCATTTCCGGTATTGGAGGCGGCGGATAAACAGCAAATATTACCGGGAAACGTGTACATTTCTACACCTAATTACCATTTGTTGGTGGAGCAGGACGGAACATTGTCCCATACTGTTGATAGGCCGGTTAATTTTTGTCGGCCTTCCGTGGATGTATTGTTTCAAACAGCTGCAGACGCATTTGGTAAGCGTGTTATTGCTATAGTGCTAACGGGTGCTAATCAAGATGGCGCGGAAGGGTCTAAGTGGGTAAAGAGGCGAGGAGGACAGGTATTTGTGCAAAACCCCAAAGAAGCAGAGGCGAAAATAATGCCATTAGCGACTATTGGAAATACCGATGTGGACTTTGTTGGTAACCTAGATGCCTTAGCTTTGGTGTTGAATAATTTGGAGTGCAGCTAACATTGAGTAATGAGCAGCGTATATTACTGGTGGATGATAGGCGTGCAAACTTGGTGGCGCTTGAGAGTTTACTGGAAGACCTGGATGTTCAGTTGCTAAGTGCAACATCAGGTGTAGAGGCACTAAGTTTGCTACTTAAGTACGATATATCGCTGGTGTTGCTTGATGTGCAAATGCCGGATATGGACGGTTATGAAGTTGCTGAATTAATGCGCTCTAGAAAGAGGACGCGTACTATACCGATTGTTTTTGTAACCGCTATTAATCATGAAGAAACTCATGTCTTTAAAGGTTATGAAAGTGGGGGCGTAGAGTTTTTATCAAAACCAATAGAGCCTTTTATTCTTACTAGTAAAGTGAAGGTGTTTCTGGAATTGGACAAGCAGAAGCGTTTATTGGAGCACTCATTAAACGAAGTTCAACAGCTTAAGAATCGTAATGAGCTGTTATTGCGTTCAGTGGGAGAAGGTATTATTGGTATAGATTCTGAAGGTGTTATTACTTTTGCCAACCCTGCTGCTGAAATGGTTTTGGATTATGAGTTAGATGAATTGGTTAGCCTTTCTGTTGGACAATGTGTCATGGTAACCACTATTGATCCAGGGGATTTTATTTGGGAAAAGTCGAAGATTTATGAAAAGTGTCGTACTGGGAAAAAGCATCACTCAGATGTAGGTGTATTTCGTACTAAACATCACAAAATGATACCTGTTGAGTATACAGCGACACCGGTTAGTAAACCTGATGGCGAGTTTACCGATGTCGTGTTGATTTTCAAAGATATTACAGAGCGTAAAAAAATTGAAGATCAGCTGAATTATATGGCGCAATACGATGCGTTGACGGGGTTAGGAAATAGGAATTTATTTAATGATGCGTTAGAAAGCAGTATTTTGCGTGCAAATCATAGTAAAGATAGCTTTGCCCTGATGTTTATCGACTTAGATCGATTTAAGCAAGTGAATGACTCATTAGGACATGAAGCGGGTGATACTTTATTAAAAGACGTGACAGATCGTCTGAACTCCTGTGTACGTAACTCTGATGTGGTTTGTCGTTTGGGTGGTGATGAATTTACCATTATTTTGGAAGGGCATAATATTCATTCTGCTGCAGTTCGTGTTTCAGAAAAAGTGCTACGATTTTTATCGATACCGTTTAGTGTTGAAAATCAAAAGATCTATATTGGGGCTAGTATTGGCATTGTTTTTTATCCTGAAATGGCAAGTGATGCTACCAATTTGGTGAAAAATGCAGATATGGCCATGTATCAAGCTAAACGGGATGGACGTAATTGCTTCAAAATTTTTGAGTCAAATATGAAGCAGCAGCTGGAAGAAGCATTAGATTTAGAAACAAAATTACGACGTAGTAGTGAGAAAATGGACTTCTTTTTACATTACCAGCCAAAAGTAAGAGTAAGCGATGGTAAGGTAATGGGAGTGGAAGCTTTGTTGCGTTGGAAACCTAATGGAGACTTTGTTTCTCCTGTTGTGTTTATCCCCTTAGCGGAAGAAACCGGATTAATTCAGTCTATCGGCCAATGGGTGATTGAAGAAACTTGCCGGCAGCTAGGTGTCTGGCAGCAGCGATATCATTTGCCTGAGGATTTTTCTGCATCCGTTAACCTATCGGTAAAACAGCTTAACGATGATAGCGTTGTTCATATTCTGGAGCGACAGTTGGATGAGTACAATTTGCCTGCATCTATACTTGAGGTTGAGGTGACAGAAACAGTAGTAATGGAAAAAACAGATCAAAATTTAAAGGTTCTATATGATATTCACAATTTGGGAATCAGTATTGCCTTAGATGATTTTGGCACGGGTTATTCTTCTATGAGTTATTTAACGCAGTTACCTCTGAATGTCTTGAAAATTGATAGGTCATTTGTTAATGATATGGAGACGATTCAAGGTGCCGCTATTGTAAAGGCGGTGGTGGCGTTAGCAAAAGGTTTGTCACTTAAGGTTGTGGCTGAGGGTGTTGAAACAAAAGAACAATTGGAGCGTTTAAAAGAACTATCTTGCGATTACGTCCAAGGGTTCTATTACAGTAAACCATTGGAGAATGATGTATTGGAAGAACGTTTTTTCGAGGATTTTGGTTATCGAGATGAAGTAAAGAAATAGTTTGATAGCAGGTTTTAAAACCTAAAAGCGGGCCTTATTATCAAATATATTTAGCGTCGGCGGTTTTTTTTGTTCGAGTTTGGCGGTATCAACAGGAGCGGGTTTGCGTAACATATTGAGTATATCATCGGCTTGTTTTAGCTGAGTATTGATGTCATCAAGCATCTGATTTATTTGATCAATTTTGCCTTTAGCATCATTCCCGTCGTTTGAGATTGCTCTTAGTTTAAGTACTTGATCGTCTAGCATTTTTTTCTGTTGTTGAGCGTTTTGAAAAATGGGGAGTAATACATCGTTTAACCAGGTTATTCCGTCCACACGAAGTCGTAAATAAATATTGCTAATTTCAGTCGCAATAGTGGTGAAAAAACGTTTCGACGTTGATTTTTGTTCTGTAAGCATTTTCTTTAAATTGCGTCTAAAGCTTCCAGACTTATTTCGCAAGTCATCCAGTTTGACGATATAGGCCTTATTGTCAAAGCGAGGGTAATCAATCGGAGCCAACCCTTGTTCTGATTCGTAATTGGCATATACCTCTGCAATGAGCTTTTGTGCACCGTCTTTAGCGTCAGAAAACGCCGTCATGTCACTGCGAATGCTATCAAAAAAGGAATCCATTGCGTTGTTCATGCCAACAACGGTCCAAGACGTCGACAATGCTTGTCCTGCTGTTTTACGATATTGCTCCAATTTTTCTTTATCAACATGTGAGAGCATAGCGCTGCCTTCGCGGTTGATCGCTTTTCGGCTGGATTTAAGTAAAATGAGTTTTTTGTGGTAAAACGCTTGTTCTGCTTTGCTTTGGTCAGATAATGAACTTAGTTGGCTGGCGTGATTTTTTACGTCGCCTTTCAAAATACACTGTTGCTCTAACAGGCTTTCTTTTCGGCGTAGGATCATTTTACGACTGCCATGTAGCATCGTAAGAATATCTTTTACTACGCGGTTTTTAACCATTAGCTCTTTACGGCGAATAACGTCATTGGATAACAGTTTTTCTAGTGCCGGTAAGTTGCTTTGGGCTAAGCGTTTATCATTTCCCTCAATTTGTGCTAATAAACCTTCTTTAGCAGATACCGTGATGATTTCATCGGGAGCAATGCTGAGTAAGCGGGCGCACTGAGACTGCATTTCACGGATAATTTGACGATTGTATGCGTCGGCTTCGAGTTCATCCCAGATAGAGTCGACCTTATTAAGTATCGCGTAAACGCCCGTATTTTCCTGTAGATTAAGGTCGCGAATATGGCGATTCCATATCTCTAAATCAGTGCCGCTGACACCTGTTGATGCACTTAACAATAATAGAATGGCATGGGCTTCAGGCAAAAGACTAAACGTTAACTCAGGCTCGCAGCCTAGTGCATTGAGTCCTGGGGTGTCAATTATCGTCAACCCTTGCTCAAGAAGGGGGTGCCGAAAGCTGATCATGGCGTGACGCCAAGCAGGGATATAGACTTTATCGCTATCGTTTTCTACGGACTCTAAGATGTTGACTTGAAACCCCATTGCGGCGGCATCTTCACGACTAACTTTTTTAACCGAAGCTACTTCAGAGAAAGCCTTTTTCATCATCTCTGGGTTATCTTGATCAATAGGCACGTATACCCAATTATCAGGGATTTTTCTAAAGCTAGCTAAGCCTGAGCTACCTAAGCGTGTCTCAATAGGTAATAGGCGTATGTAACTCTTATCGTTGTTTGGGTCAAAAAATAGTTCTGTGGGGCACATCGTTGTACGGCCACCGCCAGAGGGTAATACGCGAGTACCAAAGTGAGCAAAAAAGAGGGCATTAATAAGTTCGGTTTTACCCCGTGAGAACTCACCAACAAATGCAAGAATAATGCGGTCTTCTTTGAGCATTTCAAAGGCAATATTGAGCCGCTCATCCATTTCAGAGGACTGCAGTCGGTTTGCTACCAACCAGCCACGATAACGCATCAGTTGTTGGAGTATATCTTTTCTCCACCTGATATAAGCGTCAACTTGGCGAGCTAAACGGCTGCTATCCATCTTTATTATGTTGTTCCTATAAAATTTGCTCTATCTTACGTGCCCAGAGCCTTAAGTCTGTGATGGACATAAGGTTTGGCGCGATTGGTGTTCTATTAGAATAGCTTAGCAGGAATTGAAGGGACTAGGATTTAAAAGGGCCCTTGACCAAGTCCAAATAGAACCTTAATTGTACTGATAAGCACTAAGATAATCATCGGGGATAAGTCTAATCCACCCATAGGGGGCAATATTTTACGTGCTGGCGCCATTACTGGTTCAGTGATTTGATGAAGTAGGGCGGCTAAGGGGTTGTATGACCCTTGTGCAATCCAGCTCATTAAAATACTAACAAATATACTAAACATGTAAAAGTTAAGCAGAGTATTGGCAGCAGATTTTATTACACTGAGCCCTAGAGCAAGGGGTGATAGCCCCGCTAAGGTACCGTTGTAAATCAATATAATTATGATCATTTTTATTAGCACTAAAGCTAACATCAATACAATGCTCGCAACATCAACACCACCAAACCCTGGGATAATTCGACGTAGGGGTTTGAGTATTGGGGTGGTTGCTTTAACAATAAATTGTGATATCGGATTATAAAAATCAGCCCGCACTATCTGTAAGAGAAAGCGTGCCAAAACAATCATGATATAGATATCAAACAGGTAACCTAGAATAAAAACCAATGCACCGGCTGGGTTCATAATTGTGATGTTCCTAGTAAATTAAGCGTTAAATATAGCATGCTGTTGATGTGAGCTTATGATGCTAACTCTTTAGAGCGATCATAAGCACCTTTTATCGCTTCGGCAAATATAGCTTTTAATCCATTGTCTTGCATAATATTAATTGC
>CAJXZM010000184.1 GCA_913063125.1 uncultured Gammaproteobacteria bacterium
GGTCGAAGCGGCCGTGCAGGAGAAGTGGGCTTAGCATTATCGCTTATCGATCATGAAGATTATCATCATTTCAAAGTAATCGAGAAGAAGAATAAGGTCTGGCTTGAACGTGAGGAAGTCGTAGGGTTTGAAGTTGATGACGTAATCATCGATGCAGCGTTAGCCGCAGATAAACCGATGGCGGCGCCTGAAGGCAGTGGTAAAAAGAAAGCTAGGAAAAAACGCGAAGATAAAGCGCTAATGAATGCAGACGTCTGGTCGAGATGTTCTAAACCGGACTAAATTAGGAGAAATACGTGCAAGACCCGAATTATTTTAATGAATTATGTACGAATAAATTACCCGGCCTTTTAGGTATCGTTGTGACGGATGTGAGCAGTACGGAAGTACGCGCAGAAATAGAGGTAAAGGAATCACACATGGCGCCGAATGGGTTTTTACATGCTGGCAGCGTGGTTACCTTGGCGGATACGTCATGTGGTAATGGGTGCATCGCGAATCTACCAGATGGTGCGTCAGGCTTTACAACCATTGAGCTAAAATCCAACCATTTGGGAACGGCTCGTGACGGTACCATTGAGTGTGTTGCTACGCCAGCCCACATGGGTAGAACCACGCAAGTTTGGGATGCGATTGTTAGTCATAAGCAATCGGGAAAAACCATTGCTTTATTTCGTTGCACCCAAATGATCCTATACCCAACTGCGAGTACCTAACAATATGCTTACATTATTTCGAGCCATAAGTGTGATGGAAGGGTTGTCCTATCTGGCGATATTGAGCGTTACTTTAGGTTTGATCAGTCGAGATTATGTTTCTCAGATTGGTATGGGTCATGGTGTGTTATTCATGATGTACCTGCTCTTATCTGTTGCGGTCTCTGATAAACAACGTTGGTCCTTGAAAGTATGGATTTCTATGTTTTTAGCGTCGATCATTCCTTTTGCTTTCGTGTTGGTGGAACTTTATTTGCGAAAGGTGTTTGAAAATAACGGGTTTATTGAGGTGCAAAAAGGATCGTAAGGCGTAATTATAAGCGTAAATTCAAAATAAATGTCCTGTTTTGTCCTTCAGTATCGTCTCTACAGATAAGTCCCGATAAAAATAAAAATTAACGGAGTAGAGAATGAAAATAACACTTATAAAAATTAGTCTTTTATTGATGGCTTTCATCTTAACTGGCTGTAAGGAACAAGCACAGGACATAGGCTCTGGTCGCAGTTTTAGCTGTGCCGAGCATAATAATGCGATCTCCTGTTGGGGGTATAACCTGACAGAAGGCCTTGTTACCGGTGACTTTAAATTCACATCATTGCTCACTAAAAGAACATTCACGGATCCTCAATTGGCAGTGGGGGGTTATCACTACTGCGTGCTGGATGAAGGGGAAGTTCAATGTTTTCTAAACAATGAGCACCAACAAACAGAAGTTCCCCAATTAACCAATCCTTATGAGATAGCATCCGGTGGAAATTATACTTGTGCGTTGGATGATAGTGGCCTGGTTTGCTGGGGGGAAGTACCTTATCTAGACGAGATGCCAGAATCGTTAGAGAATCCTCGAAAGCTGGTGGCTGGGCTAGGTCACATTTGTTTAATTGATGATAACGGCACTCAGTGCGGAGGGTTTAGTTGGACCGGTGATGGCTCTGTTAACCCTCCTGAATCCTTTGGCAGCCCAACCCTGTTAACGTCTTCACCTTTTTCTCTATATACTTGTGGATTTCAAGATAGATGGCTTTGTTGGGGCGGCGGGTATACTTATGAGTTACCTGAATCGCTAGCAGGAGCAGACTCAACGGTACCTGGTTATCTACAAGCCTGCAGTATTACTGACGGAATTATCGGTTGCTGGGGAGATGGTTCCTTCGGTCCCTTGAAAGCGGATGTACCTGCCAATATTACTAACCCGAAAAAAGTGTCAGTTGGGATGTTTAATGCATGTACCATTGCTGATGAAGGCGTCGTTTGTTGGGGAGAAGACTTAGATAGCGACGATCCGATGATTAGACCCCCTTTCTATTTATGATTCGCAAACGAGTGGTTATCTAGGGTGGTGGCCGTTGCTGATTCAGTTTCTATCAACGGCCGCTCTGTAGCGATTTTCAATGCAGAACAGCGCAGTATTTATAATGTTAGAGTTGCTGAAGGCACTTACAACGAAACGTTGGAACTGTCTCAGGGCGACACAGACCCTTGGATTTACAATCGCAACAATTTGCATTTGCAAGGTGGCCACCAATTAATAACATGGGAACCCAACGGTAATAATAGCGTTGTGAGGCCCTTCAGTTTAGAAGAAACAACTGTACTGGTGGTTCGTGGTCAGCAGATGGGAAATATTGTTGAGGGCTTTGATTTTATTGCCAATGACGCTTCAGGTTCATTATCTAGTTCCATCGCAGTGAGACTTGCTGGTATTGACGGGGAAATTACTTTTTTAGACAATAATATTGTTGCTGGAAATGGGCACACGAGGTGAACCAGGTAACTTTGTATCAAGTGTTTTAAAAAACACCTTGGCTGCTGTAGATTGGCAGGCCAATAGTGGCGACAGTGGAGGTGTAGGTGGGTGTGGAAGCGGAGCCAATGGCGGGGTTACTACACTTTGTCCTATGATTCCTTTCCCTTTCTGGATTCCGGCGGGTGGTGGACAAGGGGGAATGGCGGCAATAACATTGGAATAATGAGCTTCCAAGGTCATGTTAATTGGGATAAATCCCAAAATTCTATAACGTTGGGAATGCCCGGTAATGCTGGTCCCAGAGCTGTTTCTCATACACATCGTGGTTTGGGACAGCACGGCAACACTGGTGTCGATGGGGTTACGCAAGAAATAGCTGATTGCTATGTGGATTCATCAGGAGGTCAGCTGGTGTGTAACTAATGATGATGTGCCATTGGGCTTTTAAGTCCAATGGCAATTAAAGTGCATAATAATTTGCATGTAAATTGGATGTAAAGAAATGGGTATTTCTGTAGGGGTTAAATGTGAAGGTTGCGGTTGAATAAGTCTACTTGGCTCTTCAATTAGCCCATTCGAAATCCATCACTAAATATGAATTACTGGAATTGCTGCATCTGGTAGATCTACAAGATAGCGATAACTTGCTTCGTAAAAACTTAAGCGTGGATATTCAAACGTCCACCAAAAGAAATATCGTTCGATTAATGAGTCAGTACGCCCTAAGCAATCCTCGACACACAACGCCTGAAACACTAATTGTTACGCAATTCATGTAATCGGAAAACCTTTATGCCGGCCGTATTTGGTATAATTTACACCACGATAAGTCGCGATACGAACCATGGTTAATTCTAAAAAAGAACTTCAACAACATGTCAATGACCTCACGCAAGTGCGTGATGTCCTGCGTGTAAAATGTAAGCAATCGTCTAATCGCAACACGGTTTGCGACGGGGTTTTTCCTCGAGAGAGGTGTCAACATCAAAATTTAGCGTTTCTCAGCGAAACGTTAAAGTGTTTCTAGTCACAAGTAAGGGAGTAATCGACCGTAATGATTGACCATGTATCAATTGGAGTAAAAGATTTGGTTTAAGCCGGAATATCATTCCACTTACTATGCCACGTTTATTAGAGATCAAGATTCTAATCACATTGAGGTAGTTACATTTGCACAAGACTAAAGAGCAGCACATCATACAAACGACTATTATGGATAAAGAATAAGGGAATAACATGGACGATATAAAAGGGGATCTTGAAAATTTATGCGGTAGTTCAATAGAACTATTCAATGCCGGCGACTATGAAGGGGTAGCTAATCTATATAAAGAAGAAACTCAATTTTTAGCTCCCGATTTTAGTCGAATTACAACGCGAGAAGGTGTACGAAAATTCTGGAAAAATACATTTAGTGCCGGTTATCGTTTTCAAAAAATAGAGACTATAGAAATACAGGTAGGTGGTAGTCTTGCATATTGGTTATTTAACTGGGTGATGACAAACCCTGATAAAAACGGTGAAACTATTACTCAAACTGGGAAAAATGTTTTGATTTGGGAGAGTATTGATTCAGAATGGTTAGTTTGTTTAGATAGTTGGAACTCACCAGCTTAAAATTCCTGGTATCAGGGTTGAAGCGCGACAACAGAATCTACGTTTCCTCCGGTGCATTGTAGTCGAGCCTTTTTCTAGGTCGGCTATTCAATTTCTTAGCAATCGTATCACATTGATGCTGGGTGATGAACCAGTGGTTTTTAGGCGCATAATACGGTCCTGTTGAAAACCCTTTCGATTCTTGTGAAAGGGTGGCTCACCTAGATATGCTGTTTCAAATACGTCATTAAGTGCCATCAATTCTTAGAATATACGGCTATCCTCTTTCCGTCTTAGGCTTTCAAAGGTTGATAGTTCCCATGGGCGAATTGCAACAACCATGCTAGTGCCAAAGCGCTCATCTAATGATAGGGATTGATCTTCGTTATGAAGTTGACGAAACTCCTGAGCTAAACGTTTAATTCTTTTAATAATCAAAGCATTTGCATCACGAGATAACATACCAGTAGCGAATAAGCGTATCTCTCCTTTTGCGGTAAAGGTTGAGTTCAAAAAGTCTGATTGAACTTGGCCTTCAAAATAGGTTTGTATGGGGCCGTTATTAATCCAACTAAATGAGGGTGAGATTAACAGCTTTATTCGATTTTTAGGCTGAAGTTCTATCAACTTAATTTTATCTAATTTAGCGAGACATTGAATGGCTTCCGTTTTTTCAATACGGTACCGGGAAATGATCTCATTGAAGGTCCAGCTGTTAATGGCACAAATAGCAACAACTAATAATTTCACATCGGATACAAGTAATTGCTCTTGTTCAAGCGTTAGCTGGGTGATGTTGTGTTTTTCTTCAGCAAGCTGAGCCATCAAGTCTGATATTTCTAAGTTCATCAGCTGACAAACTTGATCTAACCGTTTTAATGAAAAATCTTGCTCAGAAAAGAGTCTCTTTATACTGGATTCTGACAAATTTAACGCTGCAGATACGTCTGCATAGGTTAGCCCGGATGATCGAAGGTTTTTTTTAAGGGTACTGATAATCGCTTGAGTTTCTGACATTGGGCCTTCCTGATGAGGTGAAGAGCTAGGGCTGGTATTATGTGATGGTACCTAAGGCGCCTGATATTGCAACTATTTGTTTTGCGGTATTGTAATTTGCCGCTTTACGTTAGCCTACACTCGATCGCTTCACAGCAAACGGGTTTTATTACTTAATCCAATTAAATCGGACATAACGGAGATAAATTATGACAGTAGCTGACATGCAGAGTAATTCTAGGGGTTGGGTTTTTTATGTTAAAACATCTTTTGCACTTTCAATTTGTGCGATGGTTGCAGGTATTTTGTTTATGCCTGCGGATATTGTGGCCAAGGGATATTTAGCAATTTGCTCTCTATTTATGGTGAGCTCAACCATTACTCTTTCAAAAACGATGCGTGACGAGCACGAGGGGCAGCGTCTTATGAATAAAATATCCGAGGCAAAAACACAGCAAATCATCAAAGAGTATGCAGAATAGGAAGCAGTCTCATGAGCTTAATGCAAAAACTAACCACCTTGGTCAGAAGTGAGGTTCGCGAAAGTGCTGAAAATATTATTGATGCAAATGCTATTAAAATATTTGAGCAAGAGTTATTGGATTGTCATGACTCTATTACTTACGCGAAACATCAATTAACGCTACTAATGGCAGAAAGGTTGCGACTAGGACGGAAGATCGAAAATATTATTGCTCAAATAAGTGCCAGAGAAAAACAAACAGCAGAAGCGGTAGAGTTGGAGAATATCGAATTGTCACATGCGTTAGCTGAGGATATTCTAAATTTGGAAAAAATACTCTATCAGCAAAAAGAGGTTTTTCTAAAGCTTGAGAATAGAGAAAAAGAGTTAAAGAAAAATATGGCTAATAAAGTCAGAAATATTTGTGAATTTCAACGTGAACTGATGGCGGTCAAGTCTATGCAATGCGCTCAAAGTGCGATGAGCAATATGGTGAACGTTGAGTCCCATGTTAGCTCTGGAAATCTAAGAGGTTCGCTACAGAGAATTCATGATATTCAACAGCAATTTGATGATAGGCAAACTGCGTCCGAAACGTTGGAAAGCGAGCTTCTATCGAATGGGTTGGACCAGCAGCTAAAAGATGCGGGGATTGTTTCAAAACAAAAAGATATTGAAGCGATATTGGAAAGAGTCAAGTGATAGATGAGTCTTCTTATCGTTTGCCCTGCAAAGAATGGAGGGTATCTCTATGTAATCATGGGTGATGTGCCCCTTGGCCAATGCTCCGTACTTTAATACGGAGCTTACTCTTGGCTGGCACTGGAATCGCACGCTTTCAATTTTCAAAACCCTGGCGTCGTCGGCTTCATGAAATAGAATTTCTCGGCAATTTAATGAGTCTATTTGCCTCCCCTAAAAAATGTAATTATTGATTGGATCTCTAAGAAACTAGCCAACGAGATGAAACTGACTGATCATGCCCTGGTCGCGAAGCGGGATAATGTCTTGATAATCCTTGGAGGCGTACCAATTTTCGGCACTGTCACGGTCGGGAAACTGAATCACGACCTTGGTATCGAACGGAGCATCACCATGCAAGGCTTCGATCGGGCCTTTGCTCAGGAATTCACCGCCATAAGGCAGTAGGGTTTGAGCCGCTTGGGTACTGTAAGCGGTCAGTTTTTCTCTATCGATTGGGGTTAGGTCAACAATAATTAGTGCGCTCATGGTGTTCTCCCGGTGTTAGTTAAATAGGCTGTTTGTGTGTCTTGATTAAGTTGACTCAGCATATAAAAGCTGTGATTATTTAACAATACCCAATAATTGAACTGATTGTTTAAATATATGAACAATATAAAGAAACTCCCGGCCCTGCTCATCTTTGCCGAGGTGGCTAAACAACAATCCTTCACTCTGGCCGCCAAACAGATAGGTATGAGTAAGTCGGCCATTAGCCAGCAGCTCAAACGATTGGAAGAAGATATAGGCCAGCAACTGTTATCACGACACACCCGTGGTATGTCACTCACTGCTGCCGGAGAGAAATTACTGGGGCGCTGTGAATTGCTGCGCGATCAGGTCGAATTGGCGATTGAAGAGTTGGACAGTAACAGAGAAACCCCCTCTGGCACCTTTGCTCTCACCATTCCCCATTCCTGCGAAAAAGATGTGGTGGTTCCGGCTCTAAGCCAATTGTGTACGGAATTTCCTTTGATTCAACCGCAGCTTCACGTCACTGATAGCGCCCAGGATTTAATCCAAAATAAAATGGACGTGGCCATCTATGGTGGTGAATTAAAGGATAGTAATTACCGTGCATTACCCATGGGCAGCGCTACTGAAATTCTTTGTGCTTCCCCGGTCTATGTGCAAAAACACGGACTACCCAGCGAGCTAGAGCAGTTACAAGATCACAATATCATTGCTACTTCTTGGCAAAAAAAACCATTGGCGGTTTATAGTAATCATGATTTAACGGAAAGAATTGCTTTGGATGTGAACTTTTTCGCTAACACTAACACTCTCCCAAGCACGTTAGAAATGGCGTTGAATCATATGGGCATAATTCTCTTACCTGAGTTCACTGTTCAGTCGGCATTTGCCAGTGGGCAGTTGGTGCGAGTCTTACCTGAACACCAGGGCAAGCAGTGGCCATTTTATATGGTGCATAGATTCCAGGGAGATAAGCCCATTCACATAACTCGATTCTATCAACTAGTGAAACATTTTTTTTCAAAGGCCAATGCGAGACTTAACTGAAATAGTATTAAATATTCCGGTACATCATATTGCAGATGCAACAGATGAGCACCTTCTTTGGCCGGCTTGATGCGTGAGTTTAGGTTATGGTTTTAACTTCAAAGCATCCATCCAGGGAGGAGTCGAATAATCGAGTAATCCATTGTGATACAGCCTTAATAGCCGGTACTCTCGATACATTGCGGCTTAATACCAGCCATACATCTTGTTTGCAATCATCCAATACTGGAGAGCACTGCTCCAGCTCACTGTACGTAGTCGCCATAAAACAGGGTAAAACAGCTAATCCCTGCCCATTCGACACTGCTTGCAATATTGTTGTTAAGCTAGTGCACCGTAATTTTATTTGATCAGGCTCCACATGCCGTGATAACCATTGGTTTGGTGGCAGCGGTCTGTCCACATCGCAATAGGAAATCCAACGGCAGGCGTGTAGGCGCTCCTCGGACCTGGCTGCAGGGTTCTTAGATATATAATCAGTAGTTGCATAAATCGCGTAGCGGCAGCTTCCCAAAGATCGAGTAATTAAATTCTGGCTTGTGGCTTTTCGTGAGCGAATTGCGATATCGGCTTCGCACTTTTCTAGGTTCGAGAAATGAAATCCAGTTTCGATATGGAGAGTGATGTCAGGAAAAAGGTTGGTTAGTGATGTTAAATTACTCGTTAATAATTTTGCGAAGGACTCACCGCAAGCCAGCTTGACTGTTCCTGTAGTTTGATTTTGTAGCGTGAGGGCGCGAGCTTCAAATTCTTCGCAAGAGCGTTGCATTTTACTAGCGCTGGCCATCAGCGCTTGAGCATGAGCCGTGAGTTCATATCCGTATGGCGTACGTGTGAACAAAGTAACAGCGAGTTGTTTTTCGAGCTTTTCAATGCGGCGCCCAACAGTGGGCTGTGATTTGTTCAATTGGATCGCGGCTGCCGATAAACTCCCGCTGTTGGCAACGGCCAAAAAAACCTTAATATCGCTCCACTCGAATTCCATTCCATGCCTATCCGTAAGTTATATTGAAAGGGCTATTCATTTTTGAATAGCCCTTTGAGAATTATAGGGGATATCAACACTAAAATCATCCCGTTATAGTTGCGCTATTAACTCACAACGGAGATGAAAGTATTCAGTTACATCCAGGCAGCGGCTTTCAGTCTATGTAGGCACTGGTGCGCTGAATTTATTGATATAAACCTCTAACTAAAAGGAAGCAAAAATGAGCGAAACTGTTTTACTGATGGCCAAAGTAGAAGAGCTTAAAATTGATCGATTTGTCTGCTTTATAGCCGAACTGTTGTCGGAAACTCGTGATTTTCCTGGTTGCATTAATATTGATATCTATCAAAATGATAGCAACCCAGAAGAATTTACTTTTTATGAAAATTGGGAGTCGATTGGGCACTATGAACGCTATTTGGCTATGAGGACTGAGCAAGGTGTTATGGATACAATGGCTTCCATGTTGCAAACGCCTCCTGATATTCAGTATCTTAAACGTCTGAATATTTAATGCACTCCCTACAGGGAATAGGATTTATCGAATCCGATTCCCTGTAAATTTGGTGTGTGGGTTGCCATGGCAAATGTTATTGTTTTTAGATAAATCTATCGATGACTGCATTGGGCCTGGGAGCAAAGGTGCATGCTAAATCGACGTCATTGGTAACTATGACTATGAAATTAGTGATGACCCGAGCAGCACCATAAACATGTAGTAAAATCGCGGTATCCAAGTCACATATGCATCCAGTAGACCTTCCAGTTCACTTTCGACTAACATTAAGTGATGTTCAAGCCCCGTATCCAGACTGCCACTTTGCTCCGCAACCATCAGGTTTTGTCGTAAGAGTGTACTGAAAACAAGTCCTGAACTTACTAGTGCAGGGGTAAGTGCTGTACCGGATGCGATCTGTTTTTCGCATTGATCGATGGCATCAAGATAAGAGCTCACATCGCACAAATTACGCTGCCGGTGAATGGACTGGCGAATATCAATGCCTGACTTCATTTGATTTATTAAACACTTGTACCATTGGATTTCGACTATGTTCCGAATCAGGTTGATATCGCGAACGTTCTTATAGCGCCAATAAAGCTTGAACGCGATTTCAGTAGAATCTTTTACTTGGATTGATATAAAGTTTATAAGCCACAAGATAATCAATAGCAAGCCGGTGTTTTGCGCGATGTGAAGTAACCCTGCCTCTGGCGATACACGAGCAACAATTATACCGGTACTCGCTAGTATTGCGACGACTAGAATACCGGTGGCCAGATACAGCTTTGTTTTAAGTTTATGTATGATTTTATACCGCTTCTCTAGTCTTCGCTGAATATCCCGTAAGCCCTCAATAATTAGGCCCGCATTCTCATAAATGGACAGAAAGGCCAAATCGAAACGATTGAATAAATCGGTTTTACCTAGGGACGAAGAAAGGGCTCTACCTGATTGCAGGTGTGATAAAACCGGTTTTAAATACGGGTCGAATGACGGGTCAGATTGTTTCACCTTAACTATGGCGTCTTGAGGCGTTATTCCTGCCGCTAACATAGTCACTAGGTGACTAATTAGTTGGATTTTATGATCCTGACTAATTGATTTTACGGCCATAATACCATTACTGTTCAAGGAGGTATAAAAAGAGAAGTATGGTATCGAGTATACTCGAAACGGGTACTGTTAGTTTATATGTAGTTAAGACAAATGTACCGGTGAAGCTGTTGTATAATAACTCGCAGGTTCCAGTTTAGCTAATAAAATTGTTGACGGTTTCTATGCGAGCGCAGCTACCGTACTTGCTGAGAAATAGACAGATGTTACACCAGTAAAAACGTCTGCTGTAAAAAGCGTTAGGGCGTTACGCCACCATTATAAAAGGGTAAGGATATGAACGAGGTTAGGGCAGAGAACCTTAGGTATTTATCAGAGCGAGGTTTTGTTGTTGCAGGTAATCTTCCTTTGGTTCGATCTGATATTTGCGATTCTCCAAAGATTCGCCCAATTGGAGAAATTTTTGGTCGTCTACTAGCGCTTAAAGCTCTCTGGTTGTGGGTTGATGATCATCCAGATGCCGAGCCAACAAATATAGTTTCGGAAATGTTAGAATTTTATAAACTTCAATGTTTTCTAACTGCTGAAGAGAATGAAATCTTAAGTCTTTCAAGAGAGGAGGCCTGTCAACAACATGGTCATCTCATGGGGTGGAAAAACGAGAACTGCTGGGCGCTAGCTTGGGTGCTAGGTTTTCCGGATATACCATCTGTTGAAGGAGATCAGGTTGGTGGTGATTTTGGTAGGCGTTTAATGCTGGATTGGTTGCCTGATAATGCAGTGCAATGTGCCAAACTAAGTGAAAATATTAAACTTCGAGATTCAGTCGAAGTCCATAGCCTTGAAGATTTATTCTATTGTGCTCACAATGCAGTAAGAAGCGCACAGCAAGGCTCTGAAACTGCACCTCCTGAGTTTGATCCTATTTTAAATGGTGGGTGTGTACACGAACGTCGGCATGCATTGACGTGGGTTCTTTCGCCTGGAGTTGAATGGGGCGATACCGATTTAAGTACTTAGTTAAGTACTGCCAAGGGCGCCAAAAAGCAATGCGCCTTAGCTAGGAGCGGTATAATGGAAAGTTGCAGGGTGCAGAGAAGCGTTAGTAATCTGTTGCTACTCTGTGGGATTGTGATACTCCCGTGGTTGGTCTTAGGCGTTTATTACGCGGGATCACTTGTGCCTGGATTCGACCACGTTAATCAGCTCATGAGCGAGTTAGGTGCAGCGGGAAGTCGCACCGAAAATATATCACCAATAATAAATAATTATCCAATAGGCGTTCTTTTTATTGTTTTTGGCTTCGGGGTATATCTAAGATCACAAGGTGAAAAGTATAAGGTCCTTGCATCAACACTTTTCATTATCCATGGTTTGGGGAGTATATTTGCAGGAGCTTTTTCTTGTGATATAGGGTGTCCAATTGTTGGTGGTAGCGTAGATCAGAACATTCATACTTTATCTGGGCTGGTTATGTTCTGCTCACTTGGTATGGCCTGCATAGCGTGGTGTAGTCCACATTTCAATTTGACGGAGGGCGGCATATTTAGAGCATTTTCCTTGCTATGTATTGTATTGGCGTCGTTTTTCTTGCTTATTGCTGCCGTTTCCTTGTTTTTAGGCGAATATGCTGGGCTATTCGAGCGATTAAGTTATGGTGTTCTATGTGCGTGGTTACTAGTGTTAGCCATTAATTTGATTGTTAGTCGTAATGTCATAGTGGTTAAACCATGAGTAGGCCGTCAATCAATAAGAAGGGATAAATGACGCCAATAAAAACGGCGCACCTGTTGCTAGTCTTTCAAAACCTGAGTTGCGGCCTGCAATATAAACTCAATGAACTGTCTTGGTAGTGCTTGAGGTGCCATTTTTCGGGGGGGTAAGGGCTTTTTATTAGTCATGAAGGCTCCTGGGGATTGCGAGGTGACCGCTTAGTGATTAGACGTTATATTACTACCCTACTTAGCAATCAATATCTTGGCTGCATTGATCTGTTAAGTAATGAGGCTACTTGTGCACTAGCCTATCAGGTAGACGGAGCAGACCTCTGAGGACGAGGGCGCCAAGAAAACTTTCTGAATCTCTGTGTTATGTCTATACTTTCTTTATTCTAAATCAGACCTAAGAGTCGAGGTAG
>CAJXZM010000185.1 GCA_913063125.1 uncultured Gammaproteobacteria bacterium
TTAGGGTTCCAATAACGGGTTTGGTGTCCAAAATGGACGCCCGCTTTTAACATATCGCGCATGCTGACTTCAGCCATGATAATTCCTTAGTTTTTAATGGGTTAGGCCTCCATATACCCCACAATCAAACCCTGTCATTGGTTAAAAAACCAAACGCAAAGCACCCATGATGGTGTGTCGGTATATGTGTGGATTTAGGTTGTCTCATCCCTGCTATCTAAACGGTTATACAGAGTGAGCGGCGCTTTATACCATATCTGCTCTAAGACAACAATATTACACTGCTTTTTTTCACTTCTTAGCCCATAAAACAGCGCTTATCTCTGATTCACCGAAGTAGTCGAATTGAATGTCATTGCCGTGTACAATACGCCGCTTATTCTCAGAAAACAGCCCTGCCAAAACACACATAAATACTGTTGCTATTCAAGACTCTGTGCTTGGAATGGACCAGCAACTTCAGACCATTAGGATAAAGTAATTACGATTATGGCTATTATCATTAAAACGCCTGAACAAATTGAAAAAATGCGAGTTGCCGGTCGTTTAGCCGCAGAAGTGCTTGAGATGATTGAAGAGCATGTGAAAATCGGTGTTACTACAGAAGAACTCAATACCATCTGCCATAACTATATAGTTAACGAACAAAAAGCCATACCAGCCCCCCTTAACTATCACGGCTTTCCTAAATCAATTTGCACCTCTGTGAATCACGTTATCTGCCACGGAATTCCTACAGAAAAGAAGGTATTAAAAAAAGGCGATATCATTAATGTTGATATCACCGTTATAAAAGACGGCTACCACGGCGACACCAGCAAAATGTTTCTTATGGAAGGAACAACTGCCCCACTCCAACGTCTGTGTAAAGTGTCCCATGAATGTCTCATACTTGGTATCGACATGGTGAAGCCTGGTGCCAGATTGGGGGATATTGGAGCAGCAATTCAAAAACACGCTGAATCCCAATATTTCAGCGTTGTCCGCGAATACTGTGGGCACGGCATAGGGGAAGGTTTCCACGAAGATCCTCAAGTGCTGCATTATGGAAAAGCCGGTACAGGGGTGATTCTTCAGGAAGGTATGATATTTACCATAGAACCGATGATTAACGCAGGTAAAAGACATACAAAACTGTTACCTGATGGATGGACCGTTCACACCAAGGACAGAAAGGCGTCTGCACAATGGGAGCACACAATCGTGGTAACCGCTGATGGACATGACGTCCTCACCAAGCGCTCAGACGAAACCTTTTAAGCCGAACGACTAAATCAACTATGAAAACGCCGTCAATAGAGAATTTACAGCCAGACTTGGAGCTTTTTGATCCAGCACAATTTAGTGTGCTTGTTGAAGAAGCACCAACGCCAATCATAGCCGTAAAAAAAGCCATTCGGGCTGCCGACGATGTACTGACGGGGCGTTTTAAACAACAAAAAGATATTAAGCTCATTATTCGGCAAAGAGCCTGGGTAATGGACCAACTGCTTGCCTGGTTATGGCAACAACTTGATTGCAGTCAATCTCCAGATATTTCATTAATGGCCGTTGGTGGATACGGTCGCGCAGAGCTTCACCCCCATTCTGATATTGACTTGCTTATTCTGTTACGCAACGACGACATAGAACCCTTTTCAAATGACCTTGAGGGGTTTATCACTCAACTCTGGGATATCGGATTTGAAGTGGGCCATAGCGTAAGATCACTGTCAGAATGCGTAACGCTTGCCGATGAAGACATCACCATCGCCACCAATTTAATGGAAGCTAGAACCATTTCAGGCAACCCTGAACTTGGCATTCAAATGCTGGAAGACACGGGCCCCGAACATGTCTGGCCAGTTGATGCTTTTTTCAGTGCAAAATGGACAGAACAAATTGCACGTTATCGAAAATACGATGATACAGAACAAAGTCTAGAACCCGATGTTAAAAACTCTCCCGGTACATTAAGGGATATACAAACCATTGGTTGGGTAACAAAACGTTATTTTCACGCCAACCGTTTGAGCGACTTAATCAGCAGTGGCTTCCTAACTCGCGAAGAATACAACACCCTAGATGCAGCCCATCAGTTTCTTTGGGAAATTCGCTACGCATTACACATCATCACTAATCGAAGTGAAAACCGACTGTTATTTGATTACCAACGATCTGTTGCTGAAATGCTAGGGTATCGCGATAGCGACACCAACCTTGCTGTTGAAAAGTTCATGAAACGTTATTACCGTGTCGTATTAACAGTCTCTCAACTCAACGACATGCTCCTACGACATTTTGATGAAACCGTTTTGCGGGCAAAAGAAGAAGAAGTTATTGTTCCTTTTAATAACCGCTTTCAAATACACAACGAATACCTTGAAGCCACTCACGAAAACATATTTAAACGAACGCCTTCTGCATTACTCGAAATCTTTGTCATTCTTGCACAGAATGAAAACATACAAGGGATTCGTGCCAGCACCATTCGACTCGTAAAAGACAACAAACATCTCGTCGACGACGCATTCCGAAATGATATTCGAAATACATCATTATTTATCGAATTACTGCGCTCACCGCACCGGCTATATACCCAATTAAGTCGCATGAAACGCTATGGCATATTGGGTAACTATATCCCTCAATTTGGGCGCGTAATAGGTCAAATGCAATATGACCTATTCCACATATATACCGTTGATGCTCATACTTTATTAGTACTCAAGAATATTCGTCGCTTCCGCTACCGGGATGCACGAAAAGATTTCCCCGTCGCTGCTCATATATTCCACCGATTACCGAAAATTGAACTCTTGTATATTGCGGGGATGTTTCATGATGTTGGCAAAGGACAAGGATGCGATCATTCTGAAGCTGGCGCAGCCGATGCAGAAAACTTTTGTAAACTTCACAGACTCAGCACTTGGGACACGCATTTAGTTACTTGGCTGGTTAAAAACCACCTATTAATGTCTCTAACCTCCCAGAAAAAAGATGTTTCAGACCCAGACGTCATTCACGAATTCGCAACCGCTGTAGGCGATCAAGTTCGCCTAGATTACCTCTATGCATTAACGGTAGCTGATATTTGTGCAACAAACCCCAAGCTATGGAATGGTTGGCGCTCCTCATTACTAAGACAGCTTTACACAGAAGCACGCCGCACCTTACGCCGTGGACTTGAAAAGCACGTCGACAAATCCGACTGGATAGAAGAGACAAAAGAGCGCTCTCTCAGCATTTTGTTATCTCACGACCTCGACCCCAATGAGATTGAAGCCTTATGGGAAAAGCTGGGGGATGACTACTTCCTCAGAGAGTCTTATGGGTCCATCGCCAGACATACTGAAGCTATCCTCAACCACGATAGTGATAGCGGCCCACTGGTTATTGTCGGTAAAACAGAAGATAGTCGTTTTGAAGAATCCGCTCAAATATTTGTTTATACGCAAGACAAACTAAACCTATTTGCAGTGACCGTAACCGCTCTGGATCAACTAAACCTATCCATTGCCGATGCTAAAGTAATGACATCCATTGATGACATTAGTTTAGATACCTACGTTGTAATGGAAGACAATAATCAGCCTCTGGGAGACGACCCTGCTCGCATTGCTCAAATAGAAGAGAAATTAAAGTCTGCTATTATCAATATTGATGAATACGCTTCAACATGCAGCAAACGCATGCCTCGTGCGCTCAAACACTTCAACATTCCTACCGAAGTGGTCATATCCAATGAACCGGACCTTCCATACACCACCATCGAAGTGGTTTCTCTCGACCGCCCAGGGATACTGGCCGAGATTGGAAGCTTATTTGCAGAGTTATCTATTGAACTTGAAAGTGCCAGAATCGCAACACTAGGTGAACGAGTTGAAGATATTTTCTATGTAACCTCAACTAATGGGTCAGCTATCACCGACAAAGATTTATGTAATAAAATCGAGGCGGAAATCAAGCGTAAGTTGGATCGACACAATTAGCCTCAACACAGTTAGCATCAACACAGTTAGCATCAATACAATTGACACAAGCGCAACAAACAATTGCTTATTCACAAGCTCTCAGCCAATCACTCCTATACCACAAGCAGCAAACAAAACACTCTCATGAATAAAGATCTCGAATTATTACAGCCCTACCCCTTTGAAAAATTAAAGCAGTTGTTTAGTGACACTACCCCACCTGGCGAGCTTGTCCATATCCCATTATCGATTGGTGAACCAAAGCACAAAAGCCCCGCGTTTGTTTTACAAACCATTACGGATAACTTGGACAAGCTGTCTTCATACCCAACAACGAAAGGGCTACCTGAACTACGTCAGACCATTGCCTCTTGGTTAGAGCGTCGCTTCAACCTTAACAAAAACGATGTCTGCGCAGAAAGCCATGTACTGCCCGTAAACGGTACACGAGAAGCACTATTCGCATTTGCACAAACGGTTGTGAATCGCACAGAAAGTGATACTAATAGCGACAAAATGCCACCCGTCGTTATTTCTCCGAATCCATTTTACCAAATTTATGAAGGGGCAGCTTTTCTCTCGGGGGCCCAGCCGGTATTCTTACCCTGCCTAGAAGAGAACAATTTCATTCCCAACTACACTGCCGTTTCCGAAGATACCTGGCAACGCTGCCAGCTCGTTTATTTATGCTCTCCTGGAAACCCAACAGGCTCAGTAACGCCCGCTGAAACACTCAAACAACTGATCGAGCTTTCAGATAAATACGATTTCATTATCGCATCAGATGAATGTTACTCAGAGATATACCAAGATGAGGCCAATCCTCCCGTAGGTCTACTTGAAGTATGTCAGCAGCTTGGCCGGCCGGACTTTAAAAATTGCGTGATATTTCACAGCCTATCCAAACGTTCTAATCTACCCGGGCTACGTTCAGGTTTTGTTGCAGGCGACGCAGATATCCTGAAGCGCTTCCTTCAATACCGCACCTATCACGGTTGCGCGATGCCTGTTCAACATCAACTTGCCAGCATTGCAGCGTGGAACGATGAAAAGCACGTACAAGAAAACCGTGAACTCTATCGAGAGAAGTTCGCCGCTGTGACGCGCATTCTAGAAGATATTATTCCAGTAAGCGCTCCAGACGCCAGTTTTTACTTGTGGGTTAAAACCCCTATATGCGATGAATTATTCAGCAGAGAGCTGTTCAATCAACAACACGTTACCGTACTGCCAGGAAAATACCTTGCTAGAGAAGTAGACGGCATTAACCCTGGAGATCACCGGGTAAGAATGGCGCTTGTTGCGCCATTAGAGAATTGCATCGACGCGGCAAACCGCATCAAAACGTTTATTACTTCACTTTCTTAAAAGCTATACGTAAAAACTGCATTTAAACATTGCATCTAAACACTATAGAAAAGACCTTTTATCATGAGCAACACTAACATCACAATGTACGGCATTAAAAACTGCGACACGATTAAGAAGGCCCGTAAATGGCTAGAAGCAGAAGGGGTTGATTACCAATTCCATGATTACAAAAAAGAAAGTATTCAAAAAGACCAATTGATTACCTGGATCAACCAGCTCGGCTGGGAAGTATTACTCAACAAGCGCGGAACCACATGGCGCAAGCTGCCCGACGACGTTAAAAATAACATCGACGAAGCATCCGCCATTAGCGTTATGTTGGAAAACACCTCCATTATTAAACGTCCAGTGCTAGACACTGGAAACACCCTATTAGTAGGATTTTCTGCAGACGAATACGCAAAACACTTTTAAGAGGAAATACAATGAGCACAGCATTTGCAATCGGTGTCGGCACCAAAAACAGTAACAGCGAGTGGTTAGAAGTTTTTTATCAGCAGCCTCTTTTTCAACCTTCTGCGGATATCATTGACGCAGCCAAAGCCAGTATCAACTATGTTGATGGTAACCAAGCCATTGATGTGGATAGCACTGCACTAGCGGCCCTTGCCACAGCATTAGAAGCTATCGCCCCTGAACAAGCAGCCATTGCTAAAGCCTGTACAGAAAGCCAAAAACCTGTCGTTGTCACTATTTTAGAAACCGATGAGCAATCTCAAAGCACACCAGAAGTGTACCTAAAGCTTCACTTGCTCTCGCACCGCTTAGTTAAGCCTCACGGCATTGATCTATCGGGTATTTTTGGGCTACTACCTAACGTTGCCTGGACAAACAAAGGTGCTATCGACCTTAATGATCTGCCTGGCGCACAATTGCAAGCACGCCTAAACGGCGAATTACTTAGCGTTAACAGCGTAGACAAATTCCCACGCATGACCGACTACGTTGTTCCTGCTGGCGTACGTATTGCACATACCGCTCGAGTTCGTTTAGGTGCCCATATCGGAGAAGGCACAACGATCATGCATGAAGGGTTTGTGAACTTTAATGCGGGCACCTTGGGTGTTTCCATGATTGAAGGGCGCATCTCTGCGGGTGTTGTCGTTGGTGACGGCTCTGACCTTGGTGGCGGTTGCTCTACCATGGGAACCTTATCTGGTGGTGGTAACATGATCATTTCTGTTGGCGAAAAGTGCTTATTAGGCGCAAATGCTGGAACAGGAATCCCTCTTGGCGATCGTTGCACAATAGAGGCTGGATTGTACCTAACAGCAGGTACTAAAATTCTCATTCTCGATGATAAAAAAGAAATCGTCGATACTGTTAAAGGACGTGATTTAGCCGGAAAGTCTGATTTGTTATTCCGTCGCGACTCCCTAACAGGTGCAGTACAATGTGTGACTAACAAAACTGCAATTCAACTAAACGACGAGTTACACTCGAACAACTAGTAATATCAATACATAGCCGAGTAGGATGTAAATAAGGACTTACTCGGCTTCCTCCCCCTCCACCAATCACACTTCGGCAATACCTCCCTCCCCTTTGTAGAAACTATCCAATCTTTGTCTATACTAACTATGTTAGCTGTGGGCTCTTACCACACGAATGAAATATAACGTTTGGGGATGTTGTTTACACCATGGAATTACTGCCGTATATCCTTCCTATAGTCATGCTGATGTTCGCTATCGGCCTTGCTGTTGCTGTGAAGATGTTGTCTATCAAATCTATTATCGGTGGCTGCACTATTGGCGCCTTATCCCTATTCATGATCGGCTGCTCTGTATTTATGATGATCATTAGCAGTGGCTTTGAAGCAAAACTGGCGGTAAAAAACCAAGAAATAGCAGATATGGTTGACTGGAAGTACAAGCATATGGATGAATTGTCCCTTATTATCGGCCAACAACGCATTCCTGACGATGAACATGTCGCCCTTATCAAGCAACTCAATAGCTATGGTTGGCAAATCAACAACTACTCCATCCGACTGTTGAAAGATGCTCACCAAGCCCTAGAGACATTAAAACAAGAAAATGGTGTGGCACGCACGCGCTACCTTCTCAAAGGGGTTCCTAGCTCTGTTGACCGAAAGTTAGTAGAAATGGGGCTACGTAATGTTGGTTTTCGTATCGTACCATTCAAAGAACAAGAAGAAGTCCCAGAAAATGCCAACGCCCTGTACTTTGGCCAAAATGTTGATATTGATAGCATCAAAATGGCTGCCTTAACCCTGATGCAAGCCGGCATTGAACTCAAATCCATCAAAGCCTTCCCAAAACCTACTCGAGGCAACGTTAGAGCAATCAAACTGGACTGGAGCAAGTATTTTGATACCCGTCAACCTCTCACCGTTGTCGCTGTTGTGGAAAGCAAGGGCTTCAAATAATAGTGTTTAATGAGCAGATTTAAAGCGTACCCTTTAAAGCACAATCAAGCCCTGTTTCTGGTATCATTGCCCGCCTATAATGTCAGCCGCTACTGCAGCTCATCTCCTATACTGAATACCTCGGACAAACATCTATGCCTAACGATACGCCTACGCTAGCGCTTGCAAAAGCACTAATTGCTGAGCCATCAGTAACACCAGACGATTTTAACTGCCAGCAACTGATGATAGATCGACTAGAAGCGATAGGTTTCACCATCGAACCCATGCCTTTTGGTAAAGGTGATGATAGAGTTGAGAATTTCTGGGCAACACGCTCTTCCGACAGCGGCACAGAGAACAAAAGAGAGAACAAAGGTAAAGTATTAGCCTTTGCTGGTCACACAGATGTTGTCCCAACAGGTCCTCACGAAGCTTGGGCAACACCCCCTTTTGAACCTGTAGTCATCGATGGTTTTTTACACGGTCGTGGCGCAGCAGATATGAAAGGCAGCCTCGCAGCCATGGTAACGGCCTGCGAACGCTTTGTAGCGCAACACCCAAAACATAACGGCACTATCGCCTTCCTTATCACCAGTGACGAAGAAGGACCGGCTCACAACGGCACAGTTAAAGTCATCGAAACCCTCCAGAATCGAGATGAGTTTATCGACTGGTGTATCGTTGGCGAACCATCAAGCACTAGCGCTGTTGGCGACACCGTAAAAAACGGCAGACGTGGCTCACTAGGCGCTAAGTTAACGGTTAAAGGTATCCAAGGGCATGTTGCCTACCCACAATTAGCCCGTAACCCTATTCATCAAGTGGCACCCGCATTAACAACACTAACCGCAGAAGAGTGGGACAAGGGAAATGACTTCTTCCCACCCACCTCATTTCAAATATCCAATATTAATGGTGGCACCGGTGCAACAAACGTAATTCCTGGTGATGTAGAAATCATCTTTAACTTTCGTTTCTCTACCGAATCCACAGAAGAGTCTCTTAAGCAGCGCACTCGTGCTATCTTCGACGCGGCAGGCCTGGAATACGATATTCAGTGGAACCTCAGCGGCCTCCCCTTCTTAACCTCCAAAGGTGATTTAGTAGAAGCCGTCGTTGACTCCATTCAAGCAGTAACCGGGTTAGATACCGAATTGTCTACTGCAGGTGGCACCTCCGATGGCCGTTTTATTGCACCCACAGGCACTCAAGTCATCGAGCTAGGCCCCTGTAACGCGACTATTCATAAAATTGACGAAAAAATTTGCGCGGCAGATTTAGACAAGCTCTCATCAATTTATGAGCTCATTCTTAACAAGCTCCTGACATAATGGCACCAACACCACACACAATCTTAGGGGCAAAACATCTGCTTTGCCCGCTATGCCCCCCATGCGAAACTCCCAATGCTGCTGATCGGCTCCGCCCAAGCACAGACCAACGATCACTTGTTTGTGCGCAAAACCACACCTTTGATATCGCCAAACAAGGTTATGTTAATCTGTTACCGGTTCAGCAAAAGAAATCCCTAACACCTGGGGATAACAAAGAGATGGTGTTAGCGCGCAAGAAATTCCTAGGATTGGGTTATTACAAACCGTTGGTTAACACGTTGGTGGAAAGCTGCACACATCACCTTAGCACCAGACAAACTGAAACAGCCCCCGTCATCTTAGATGCAGGGTGCGGCGAAGGTTATTATACAGACAAGCTCCATAACGCCCTTGTAATCCAACATCCTGACCTTACCACTTACGGTTTTGATATTGCGAAACCCGCAGTCATTGAAGCCGCCAAACGCAATAAATTACTAAGCTGCTTTGTCTCCACCATCAAAGCGGTTCCCGTTGCCACACAAAGCTGTGACCTGATTATTTCAGTCTTCAGCCCGATGCAACCCTCTCAATTTCAGCGTCTATTAAAACCCTCAGGTAACCTGATGGTTTTATGTGCCGGAAAAAACCATCTACATCAACTCAAGTCATTGTTATACGACAACACCAGTGATTACGATGAGGATAAGTTCTTGGCACAAATGGACTCGCATTTTACACTGTCAAAACGCATCCCCATTCAACAGACAATGGAAATGAAGAGTAATCATGACATACTGTCATTGCTAGCAATGACACCGCACTTTTGGCGAACATCTCCAGAGGCGAAAAAACAGCTCGACTGCATACAACAACTTGCCGTGGATATTGATGTGCAATTACTACAATTCACACCAAAACCACCAATAGCGCAAGACGCCAACAACAGCGGAACATAAAAAACATGACAGATGAAAACCAGCAACTTCCAGACTTAGAAATCTATGTTGAAGGTGGCGATATTGAAGCCATGGTCGCTTGGATTCAAACCATATTTGAAGACAACGATGTTAATAACCAAAATAAGCAGGGTGCAAAACTCACCTGTCGTTACCAGGAAGAAACGTTTCCCGTTGTTGTCGTGAAAAATGCCGGCAGCACAGGATACACAAGTATCTGGTTCGACAGCCGATTACTGCCCTGGAATGATGATATGGCCTGTGCCAAAGCCGCTTTCGAGGCCCTTGGCAAAACCGTCCGCTGCATTGAAAGTGTTTGGGTCAATGGCGACGATCCAGACCGTTGGTTTGAGTATTCAACCGAAGGCGAAAAAGTTATAAACTGGGAGTAATAAACCGAAAATCATAAAAAGGGCCATTGCTATCAATAACAATGGCCCTTTTAAATAGCCTCAATCATGCTACCTAGTCACGCTATTTAACCGCCTAATGGAGGCCGTACTGGAGCAATTTCCTCAAACTCCCCCGCCACTCGTTGCGCTTTAGCCGCAAAACTCTTCATCATCTCTTCTGGTGAAAACATACCCGACTGCCATGTTGCAATGTGATCCAAGCTATCGGCAACCGTATGATCTCGGGTGTAATTAATCATCTCCTTACAGCCAATCACCGCCAACGGTGAGTTCTTCGCAATATCAGCAGCGATTTCCATCACACCCGCCAGCATAGACTCCTGATCAGGGAAAACCTTGTTAACCAACCCAGCAGCCTTTGCCTCATCAGCAAACATCTTACGACCCGTATAAGCCAGCTCCCTTACCAACCCTTGAGGAATCAAATGCGGTAACCGTTGCAACGTACCCACATCCGCCGTCATTCCCAGTTCCGTTTCCTTGATGGTGAAAAAAGCATCTTCCGTACAGTATCGACAATCTGCCGCAGACACCATATCCACACCACCGCCAATACAACCGCCCTGAATGGCAATCAACACGGGAATTCTAACTTCCTCTAAAGAATTAAAAGTATCTTGTAACTGCAACACGGTACGACGAAAGTTTTCTGCTGCACGAGCACGATCACCTGAGAAGTTAAGGCTTTTCGGATTAGAAAACACACTCACATCCATACCTGCGGTGAAATGCTTGCCTTGCGACGAAATAACAATAACCCGTGCAGCAGCCTCATTATCGATATCACGCACAGCAACCGGCAACTCTTGCCAAAATGCCACATTCATCGCATTAAACTCATTGGGGCGGCTCAATTGAACATGAGCAATATGGTTTTCAATGGATATAGTCAATGTTTCGTAAGTTGGAATTTCGTAACTCATTCAGCCCTCGGCATGTAGTAATGAAAAGAATTATGGGAAAAGTTTATGGATTAAAACAGATCCTTCGATTGTAGACATCACTAATCTACGAACAAGGGCCAAAAATGACAAATGATCACCCCCCCCCCCCATCAAAGTCCGACCTATCTCATCGCCTAATGATAGAAACCATCAAAAAAGGCCAGATATATACCTATTTCACTTCATGACGCTTTAACCGCGCCGTTTTAACCACGCCATATTCTCCACCAATCACCAGCAATACTTTATAATGTCGAATACAAAATAGCCTCAGGCTATTTACCCATAGCAATCAAATACTTAATCACCTATGAACAAGCTTTTTATCATTGGCCTACCCCGAACCGGCACCACCAGTGTCAGCGTAGCGCTCTTAGAGCACGGCTTTAACGTCGCCCATACCGCATTCACCAAACGAGCCTTTGAATTAGCTGACGTGGTCTCCGATGCCCCCTGTTTTTCTGACTACCAACAACTAGACGCACTATTCCCAGGGTCCAGATATGTATATTTGGATCGCCCTCTAGAGAAATGGATACCCTCAATACAGATGTTATTGAAGAAAATGCAGGGGCCATTAAACGTCAAAACAGGCTATTTTAACCCGGTACTAAAACGCAGTTTTAACGACACGTTTAAACTCTCCTCTGCAACCGACCCGTTCGATAAGCAACATTTAACAGCTTGTTATCAAAATCACAAAGAAGAGGTTGAGAAGTACTTTGCGACCAGAGATGATTTTTTAAGCATTGATATCAGCCAAAGCGACAGCTTAGGAACACTACTCTCATTTTTGGGCATTTCGGTTGAAGGGTTAACGCAAACGGATACTAACTTCCCCCGGCTCAATATCGGCAAACAAGTGGATAGTTGGAAAGTATTCAAACACCCTAACAAGATCAACCCCAACAGCGCAGGCAGAGAACATAGGAAGTTTTTTGACTACCACCGGGTTACCACCTGACTGCGAACAACACTAAATAACGAGTTTGGAACCTCAACCCCTTCAAAAGCCTCAAAAACCCGCCATTTCCTTACCTCCCCTCTGTCTCTTTTAGCTAAACATCGTTAGCTATACATACATATCAGAACAGGACAGGATCGTCTCAACATGCTTCCAG
>CAJXZM010000186.1 GCA_913063125.1 uncultured Gammaproteobacteria bacterium
TTGACGGTGTAAGATTGGTTAAGAGCTTTGATCGCATTTTTAGACCGAAATCTGTGTTTTCACACAGCCTGTTTATAAAGCCGCCCATTGGGATGTACGCACCAGGAGGCTCTTTCTTTCATTAAACGGTCAAAGTTTGGTGTTGGAGAAAACCACCAAAAATGACAAAGCGGACATCCGAACGCCACTTTCAGCAGTTTCAAAATTGGCCGTAACAAAGGGAGGTTCATTTTTAAACCGCTGAAAAGCCTTGTTAACTCGTTCCATTAGTTTGCTTCCAACACATGACCCAAAAGAGTTTTGTAGACTATCACGCGCTCAAATACCTCGGTCTCAATTTTTCTAAAATCATCTATTCGAATCTCCTGATCTTGTGCGGGATTAATGAAATCGACTACAACAAGTAACCAATAGACATCACATTTCTCATACTTTTTGGATCGTTCTTCTTTGTCTTTGACAATGCTTGCTAATCGCTCAAACTCCATTGCTGGCACATCATGGACCTGGACAACTCTCCACTTCGTATGTTCGTACTCTTTATTGTTTAGATAAACAAAGGAGAGTTCCGGAATATGCTTGAAATGGTCTCTCCTTACTTGCCCTGTTTTACTGTTTTGAATCTGCGTTGCCAGATCTACTATTTTATCTACGAGAGTTTTCTGGTCTCGAATTGGATTCGATTGATCAAACCCGAAAGAAATCTCGAACCTTCCTCCGTTCTGCGTTTGATATAGGAACTGAGCCTCTAAAATCACTTTAGCTCGCCGCCTACTTTGTACTTGTTCGCTTTCTGGAAGACTGCCACATTGATGAAAGAAGCTGGTTATCTCGATCCCAATTTTTCTTTCTCCATCTACAATGATGTCAGGACTATCTCTGTATATAATTGTACCGGATGGCACCGGATAATCTTTCCGAAACATTTCAAAGTAGTACTTTTCTATGTCTTGATTAGATACCTTGCTCATAACAGCCTTTGAGAGTTAACGTTTACCTCATTTGAGGCGTTTTAGTTCACGCCTTTATTTGAAGGTCATGGTTATGTTCTTTCATATGCTTTTGGCACCAATTTTCACGTTGCTGACAGCGCGAGTGACCGCTCTGTAGGATTTGTTGCCTTCGCGTCGAGGCGGATTGATTGCAGTTTTAGTATATCAAATAGTATATATACTAAAACCGTAACCACCCTCTAGAACAGGCAAACCGTACCTTTCAGAAGTTTTAGTATAGTGTCCACATATATAAGGGCGCATAACCCCTAGTGAGCGACAGCGAGCGGAGGGGAACGTCTGGTGTATGCATTTGTTATGTGCTTCACATGGCTTCTATTTAATAGTAGAAATTTATAGGATTTTATTCATGTATTAAAGTGAGTCAGACATTTTACACTTCTTCCTCTTTTAGACCGGACCTTTTGAGACATGAGAGTCATTAAACCGAACTCGGTTGCCACCCGGTTCATCAATCATAAAAGTACGATGTATTTCGCCAACGATAATATCTGAAGGATCTAAGTCAAGGTTGATCAATTTTTCTCTGGTTTGGTCAAGATCTTCGACCATCAAATCAAAGTAAGTTTCTCCATCTTTCAATTCTGGATCCCCCATTTCGACAGCCAAGTGAGTTCCGCCTCTCAACTCAAAGATTCCCAATTCAGAGGAACCAAACAACTTTCTCATTCCAATTTTTATTAAAAAATCACTGGTTTCTGAAATATCTCGGCTTTTCATAAAAACATGACCAACCCATACATCGGGTTTTGTATCTTTCATTTTATCTCCTCTTCTCAATTTTTATTAAACTTAAACGAATTCAACTATATGAACAATTATTTTAAACGATTTTTTGGTTTTTTACTGAAATGATAAATTAGTGCTAATAATTTCCTAACGCCCTGTGTTGCCAATACTGTTTCAAATCTTAACTGTAAAAGAGACGCTAATTTTTCTCTCATGTTTTGGGGGGAGGATTCAAACACAGCAGAAAATCCTAGAGAGTTAACCTTGTTTGAAATACCAGAATCTTGGCTCATGTTATTTCTCTGTATTCTAATGGCATAGTCATGGAAGGAACATAGATCGCTCTATGCCCCCCATACAGACCCGGACGTGCGGTTTTCCCGCATCCGGTTCCTCGGTTGTACCTTATGTGTCTCTCACGTCGATCAATTATTTGGGAGGTATTGAGACAAACTATTGGATCTCCCAAGTTTTTAAATGTATCTCTTCGTACATGCCACAGTTTTACTTTAACTTCGCCAGTCCTTCACACCATTACTAATACGGATGATCTTGTTTTGCTTTCGATGCGTGTTAAAACTCTCAGCAACTGGAACTGCTCGTTTCGAAGCTATATCAACTTTCAGGAAGCACGGACTTCCCTACGGCCTGCACGATTCTCTGTGCACGCTTCGCCTATATTGTTCGTAGGAATTCCACCTACTCCGCCATAGACGCAACACTCGATACGGGTGGCTGGTTAGGCCTTTCCCGACAGGGACTTTCACCCTGCTAGATACACCAAGCTTTGCTTGGCGCGCTATCTACCCTTATTCGTTAAGTGCTTCGCGAGTATTCATTAAGATTAATGCTCTCCCGCGCTAGAGTCCGCCATTGCTTCCGTGTCGGCGAGCATATGGCGCATGGTAACAGTCTCCTTATCGGCCAATGCAAACAGTGCATGCCCCGCCGCATCTTGCCTAAAGGCCTCAACGGCGGCCTGCGCCAGCTCCATGTTTTGCCAGTAAATTATGTCAAAAATCAGCCCGGTGTCGTCACTGCTGCACGAGCGGTAGATAAAGCCAGGTTGCTGCTGCACAAACTGGTTCACGCCAGCGTTGGCAGCGGCGAGGTCCGCCTGGGTCTTGTCGGCTTTCAAGCGGTAGCTGACAATTTCGATGATGGTGGTTATTTCAGTCTGAGTATTGCTCATATTTACGCCCTTTTAATGGTGCCAGACTCAATTGGGCCTGGCTTTTTAATAGTAGAATTTAAACTATCCAGTAGATGTAACGTTTGTTTAAACTCGTCTATGGTGATTGGCCTTATACACAGGATTTGTGCTTTAACCAGCCCGTTTTACCTTTTTAAAATAAAATCGATCATTGATGGCCGAGAGACCTCATTAATCAGAGAAGCCTCCGATGAATGCAGACTTAGTATTGCAGTTGTTGATTATTATGATTAGTGGGTAGAATATGGAATCACTGATCCTAAAGTAGTATCAATATGTTGTTAAACCATCTTAAATCTATGGCTATTTTTGCTGCTGTTGCAGATGCAGGTAGTTTTACCGCTGCCGGTGAATTCCTGGATATGCCCAGAGGCAAGGTCAGCGAGCAGGTGGCCAGGCTGGAAGCTTACCTGGGCGTCAAACTGTTTATCCGCAGCACGCGCAAAGTGAGTATTACCGCTGAGGGCGAAGCGCTGCATCAACATGTACAGCAGCTGTTACCGTCAGCACTGGCCGGTGTTGAGGAGGTAAAGAGTTATGCCGCTGAGATCAAGGGGCGTATTCGTATTACCACCACGCATGATGTGCATGAATACCATTTACTCCCGGTGCTGAAAGCCTTCCGCCAGCAATACCCGCAGGTGAAATTTGATCTGATCATCACCCAGGAGACGGTACCGATTATTGAAAATGCCATAGATCTGGCAATACGCTCCGGCGATATGCCTGACTCTGCATTGATTTCACAGCCCTTGTTTGACACCCCTCTAAAGCTTTATGCCAGCCCGCAATTGGCAGAACAAATACCGGTACAACCAGAGCAGTTAGCGCAGCTGGACTGGGTCACTCTGGCTGGTGTTCCAAATGCCGCGCTGTCGTTACGGCATAAAGATGGAGCACAGCTACTTGTCACACCGGGTTTGCATCATCAGACCAGCAGTCTTGCCAGTTACATGCAACTGCTAGAGCAAGGCTTTGGTGTAGGGGTGATGCCAGAAAACTCGGCGCAGTATTTGGTAAAGCAGGGTAAGCTGATGCCGGTATTAGATGATTGGTACTTTGATACGTTAAAGGTATCGTTGTTATACCCGGCGCGATTGCACATGGCACAGCGTACACGTTTGTTAATTGATGCAATCAAGTCTTCTGTCAGTTCGGCTTGAGGCAGTAAGCATTCACCGGCAGCACTAACTACGGATTTAAATAGGCATTAGATAACGCCTGATTAACCCCGGAGTTTTGGAACTACGCCACGGTCCTTTGCTGGTAATACCGCATCCAACCGCAGTCTGTATTTTAACGTCACGCTTCAACAAATTTCTTACTTTGGTCCGAGGCTTTCGCCACTGACGCCAATAAGCCATGCGTACCCTTCGCCGTATCCAGTGATCTAGATCGACACAGAGTTGATAGCAGTTAGAGATACCGTAGCGTTAAATCAACTGTTATCTATCATCTTTCCTGAGTGCCCAGTTTCTTTGTGCAATTTACTCAATAGTTGATCGATAAACTTAATTGCAGATTTTTTTCCTCTTTTTTTACTGACCAAATATTTCTTGCTCTGATCTATTAGGTACAAAGCAGGTCTGGCCGCATCAATGAGGTAAGGCCAGATAATACTCTTGGGCATGGCTAGCTCGTCAGCATCCTCGCCACCAAGTGCTCGTCTAGTTATGGCATATTTCATAGCGTTAAATTGTGGGCCGGGCTTAAGGAGTTTACCTATGACTGGCATGGCCGCGTCAATAAGTACCCTATCAAGAACTGGCGTCTCTTCAGTCGTGGCTTTGGATAAGCGCTGACCAGCAATATCAGCTTGAGGATCAGTAAGGGTTGCTAACGCACTTTGCGCTCTAGCCTCGTCTTCATTTTTCATGAGAAGATCTTCATCAGATCCCAATAGATACCCCAGATAGCGCCACAATGCGTAGATATCATCACGCTCCCTTTTATTATAATAAATGCCCAGCGTCTTTGCGCCATCAATAAATGTGGTCGAAAACATGTTCGCTGCCCCAGTTGTAGTTCGCTCTTGATTGATGGGCAGGCCAAACTTTTCGTAGTCCCAATTAGTGTTGGCGAGTGTTATTCTGGCAAAAGCGTGGATCAATCTTATGCGAATGGTTAGTTTATAGCCCTCTGTTCCCGGCTTCAAATTCCCAGGTTTGGTCGCCTCTGCAAACCAGGTGGCGGTCTCAACGGCTCTACTTTCAGTATTCTTCTGTAGAACCCCCGTTTTAGCCATAGATTGTGTAGATGGAGGTGAAAGTAAAATAGCAGGTGTGGTAACTCTAGCAAGAATCAGCAATGCTAGCGTGCCTGGCCTCCATATGGCGGTACCGGCGCGCTCTAGTTGTTCCCAGTCAACCCAACCCGGTACACGCTCTTTTTCAAAAAAGTCTGTAATTTCTGCAGGGGCGTTAGGGACGTTATCGATCCCTCTTGCAAGGGCTTGCTCGAACAATGGCCAACCCTGTTGCGGATTCGCCTTGATAAATAGACCTAAATTGTCCGCTGGTTCATCAATCTCAAACCGGCACTTCTCAAATTTTCTAACAAGATCGTGATCGAATTTTTGGTATGCCTCATCTCTATTAGGTAAACCATGATGTAGGTTTTCGGTATCCTGAATATTATATTGAATGCCCATGGGTTCTATCTTTTCCTCTAGAATGTATATATTTCTGAGCCAAGCCTTGCGGCTATTCATTAAAGTTTGCAATATAAGTGTCGATAGCAATAGGTTAAGGGAAACCAAGTTGGCGGTTAATTGACGTCAAAATATCAGAGCAATTTTATTGCGCCCTTGGGTTTTCACTCGATCCCGAATTAAGGAGGTCGAACGTACGCTGGCAATAAACGTGAAATCACGGAGATCACGCGATACTCTTAACCCTGACTACATAAGCATTTCAGTTAAGTGGTAGATGTTTAGAGATTGCATTATCAAAATATTACTCTAACTTGGATTAGCCAGTCGGTATTCCTTAGTCGATTTATTCTGCTCGGGTCTGGCTAACTCTCTCTCCCATTTTTCAATAAACTCTAAACCCCCGTCGGCCCACGGATGAAAACCCTCTTTAAAAAACTCCATAAAGGGTTTTCTCAAAGAGCGCCACATGCCACCTTTACCAAACATCCAAGAGATAAAGCCAGAAAGGTCTTTCAGGCTTGCCCAATTCTTGGAAGTAAATGCCATACTAAACATATACTTAGTTAGGCGAAAACTTAGCAGGGTAATTGTTAGCATCATAACCCGATGTAAATACTTCAAATCACCAACGGTCTCCATATACACATCATATGCAACCGATTTGTGCTCGACCTCCTCAACACAGTGCCACAGCATCAAATCTTTAAAAGGATCTTCCATCCCTTCGAGGAGTTTCGGTTGATCAAGCGCGAACTCCCCCATAATGCCAGTAAGATGTTCATAGCAAACCGTATGGGCTAGGCGAAATTTATTACTCCGCGGTACGATATATTTTTCGTTCGTCTTTCTAAAAGATCGGTCTATTTTTTTTGTGTTATAACCCAGACGATCAAGTTCCTCGTTGATCTTGATATGTTGATGGCTGTGGTGTCCTTCTTGACCTATGAAGCCCTTCACTTGCTTTTTCAAATTAGGACTGGTGACTTGATCACGATAATTTCGCACAGACGCCAAAAACTCACCTTCACCGACGGGGAAACCAGCAGACATGCCTACCATGAAGGCCGACTTATAAATATTATTGTCGAAAAATTTAACCTTCTTTAATGAACCAAAAGGAAAGTCCATATGCCTAGGTTTTATTTCCAGTTTTTGATGATCATCGATAAATTTGGACATATACACACCTCTATTATTTATATTGCGAAGCCAAGCCCTTACAGCTACTCATTAAATTTTGGTGTATAAGTGTCGATAGCAATAGGTTAAAGGAAACCAAGTTAGCGGTTAATTGGAGTCAAAAATTCAATTGAAGAAGAAATCAAAGGCAGCCCACAGACAAATTGCGTTAGACTTCTTGATCTCGAAAATCCGCTTGCTTATCACGATAGACCGCTGGTGTGTGGCCTGTTAACGCCTTGAAAGACTTTATAAAACTAGAGGCATCACTGAACCCCAAATACTCTGATATTTGATCTACAGTATGTTCGCCATCTAACAATAACTGGGTTGCGGCTGATAGACGTACTTCTAATTTAATGTCTTTGTAGGTTGTGTCAAATTCTCTCAGCCTACGCTGTAAGGTGCTGGGGGACAGAAATAGTTGCTCAGCCATCTCTTTTAACGAAATGTTTATATTTAGGTGTATTTTCAGTCTTTGGCGGATTTTATCCACAAGGTCTTGTGGTGATAACTCTTCCATGATTTGTTGGCACTGACTCTTGGCCAAACTCGCCAGCTCTGGATCAGTCGGGTTAATCGGTAAGTTCATCCACTGTATCGGAATAAGCAATTCATTATAAGCTTGATTAAATTTGATCTGATATCCCTTTACCATTTTCCAGGGAAAATTTTCAGGCTCACAGGTTTTTAGGTGGATTATACATGTGCCCTGGCGCTCATGATGACTCAAAAACTTGGCAATAGCATATTCAAAGCTTATGAGTTCCGACAATGAGAAGTACTTGTCGTATTCAGCTTGCCCTTCGGATAGCCTCATGCAGCAAAAATCTTCATTATCAATCTGTTCCAAGATTCGAAAATTTGCTCTAGTTTGGTAATATTTTACCGCTAATCCGAGTACCTCATTAAGGTTGATGGACCCTTGAATCGCTATCCCTAAGGAGCCATGAAGGGAGGAAACCATACCTTGGCCGAATTCAATGACACCCTCATAGGGTGCTTGCAAAGCATTGAACAAATTAGCCCCTAGCATGTGAAAGATTCGAGCACTCACGCGTTGTGGAGGGTTCAATAAAACCTCTAAACCCGCATCCAAATTATTCACTAAAGTTTTCGCGGTTATACCTTTAGATAAGGCAAAGTCGCGAATATAAACAATATAATCACTTGATATGAGAAGGTTATTTTTTACCTGCACAAAATTGACCTCTAATGTCTATTAACTTGCCATCCTAGCACCTGTCCCTTACCCAGGCAATATCGCATAGTTTGGATTGTGATTGGCGTGTGCCGTATATTTTTTCATTAAGCAGGCACCGATTGTAAGAACCTTCAATATAACCAATAGGTTGCTGAAATGAACACTGATTTAAGAGAATCCGTTATTGCCATAACCGGTGCCGGTTCAGGGATAGGCCGGTGTCTAGCATTAGAATGCGCTAAGTTAGGTGCCGATGTCGCTATTAGCGATATTAATCTATCAAACCTGAAGGTTACACGTGACAAAATTAAAGGTAAGTATCCACAAACCCGAGTGCTTGTACACGATCTGGATATCGCAAATAAGGACGCAGTCTTTCAATGGGCAGATGATATCGTGGCACATTTTGGTACAGTAAATGTGATCATCAACAATGCCGGAGTCGGCTTATCTGCCACCATAGAGTCCATGTTATATGAAGATTTTGAATGGCTTATGAATATAAACTTTTGGGGCGCTGTGCATGGATGTAAGGGGTTCTTACCGCATCTTAAAAATTCTTCCTGGGGGCATATCGTTAATGTCTCCAGTTTGTTTGGCTTGATAGCTACACCGAATACATCGGCCTATAACGCGGCAAAATTTGCGTTACGTGGTTTTAGCGAAAGCCTGCGCATCGAACTCATGATGTCCCATAAACAGGTTAATGTGAGTTGTGTTCACCCTGGTGGAATTAAAACCAATATCGCCAATAATAGCCGCGATGGTGGCGTGAAAATTGGCCTGGATGCGCGCATATCAGAACAAGAACGCAAAAAAAACTTCAATGAAAAATTGGCAAAAACCACGCCAGAGCAGGCGGCCAAAATTATCATAAACGGCATCATAAAAAAGCAACCCAGAATACTAGTGGGTTCAGATGCCAAGATGCTGGATATTCTACAGAGACTTCTACCGGTGAAATATCAACATGTAGTTGCGAGATTGTTTCGCTAAAACAAAATTATGAGACTATAGATTATCTAAAAGGTTATATCATGAAAAAAGAATATATCGATACTATCATTATCGGAGCTGGGTTATCTGGAATTGGCGCGGCTTATCATTTGCAAAAAAATTGCCCCAACAAATCTTTGGCCATACTCGAAGGGCGCGATGCTTTAGGTGGTACATGGGACTTATTTCGTTACCCAGGTATTCGCTCAGACAGTGAAATGTTCGCCTATTCTTACGACTTTAAACCGTGGAAGGGTAGGGACTCGCTAGCCACAGGTGAAAAGTTATTAACATATTTAGATGAAACAGCTTCTGAAAACGGCATTAAAGAAAAAATTCGTTTCGGACATAAGGTTGTAAGTCTAGCTTGGTCAAGTATAACTGCGACTTGGACGATTGAGGTTGAGGTTAACGATAAGAGAAGAGTATATGAGAGTGGTTTTGTTTTATCCTGCGGCGGTTATTACGATTATGATCAAGGTTATCAGCCTGAATTTAAAAATCGAGAGGCTTTTGAGGGGGACCCAATTCATCCACAACACTGGCCTGAAGATCTTGACTATACCAATAAAAAAATAGTCATCATCGGAAGTGGAGCTACAGCGGTTACTCTTTTACCCAACTTAACAAAAAGGGCGCAACATGTGACCCTGCTACAGAGATCCCCGACTTATATTATATCTATTCCAAAGCAGGATGCGATGTTAAAGCTATTGTATTCGGTGTTCCCTGACTCCTGGGTTGGTCGTTTTGCTCGAATGCGTAATCTATTTCTGGAAGAGTTTTACTATAAGGCCTTGACGAAAAATCCAGAGAAAGGGAAAGAAACAATTCGTAAAGAAATGGATAAAATATTATCACCAAATGTTGATCGCAAACATTTCACCCCTGAGTACGCACCTTGGAGCCAAAGACTTTGCACTGTGCCAGACGGAGATTTATTTCATGCATTAAACGATGGATCAGCTTCCATAGTTACGGATAAGATAACGGAGTTTACCCCTGGTGGTATTCGTCTTGCCAGTGGCGAGGATTTGGACGCGGATATTATTATTAGTGCCACAGGCTTAAATTTGACTCTCATGTCCGGCATAGGCATTACAGTCGATAATAAATCAATTTCTCTTCCTGATAAGATGTTTTATCGTGGCGTCATGCTGGAAGATATACCTAATTTTGGAATGGTATTCGGTTACACTAATTCATCATGGACTCTAAAATCAGATATGGTCAGTAAGTACGTGTGTCGAGTCATTAACCACATGCAGAGCACACAAAAACCAATTTGTGTACCGGTCGATACCAACAACGTTGAGAAAGAACCTTTTTTAAATTTAAGTTCCGGTTATGTGCAGCGTGCTCAACAGAATATCCCTAAACAGGGTATGCAGGAGCCTTGGCGTCTGGATCAAGGTTACAAGAAAGACAAGAAAAATATGCGCACTTTGAAAATCGAAGATGGCGTATTGCAGTTTAATAAAGCCGTTGGTGTGGATTCCAAAAAAACAAGTACGACCAGAGTGGATTCCAAGAATGAAAGCCCCGCCAAAGCAGTGTCGAATTAGTCTGCTTTCTATTCAAAGCAAGTTTACTCGCCCATAAGCCACAAGCTTGCTAAATTTTTATCTATATATAGTACAGAGAGACAGTCATGCAGCTAATACGTATTGGCCAAATTTTAACTCTAGGCATTGTAGCTATCGCAATTATTGCCGGTGCCTATGCCACTGAACTCAAACAACTTTATCGGGTGGTAAACCTATTTAACGAAGATGTAATTGTACATAATTTTTCTAATATGCATGAAGTCATGCCCACCAAGATAATTAGGCGCTCAGGTGATGTTCGTTCTTTCAAACGTTCACCACAAGACTTACCAAAGACGTTTACTTTCAGAGGGCAGGATTTCAATGTGGAGAACTTTTTACAAGAGTCAAACTCTACCGCCCTACTGGTTGTTAAAGGTGAATCCATCACCTTCGAAGAATATTACCTGGGCACCACGGAAAACGATTTACGTACATCCTGGTCCATGGCAAAAAGTTACCTCAGCGCTATCTTTGGCATCGCCGTCTATGAGGGGCACATTCCTGACCTAAATGTCGCGGTAACAAACTATGTGCCCGAATTAAAAGGAAGTGGTTATGAAGGCGTAACCATCAAAAATGTTTTACAAATGAGCAGTGGTGTGGCATTTAACGAAGATTACAACAACTTCTACAGCGATATAAATCGTTTTGGGCGCATGATGGCTTTGGGGGGGAGCTTCGACGAATTCACGGCCTCGTTAAGTTCTGAGCGCCAACAAGGCACTTATATGCAATATGTGAGCATAGATACCCACGTACTGGGCATGGTATTGCGCTCCGCCACGGGCACGACTATAGAAGACTATCTTACCCAAAAACTGTGGTCCAAGCTGGGTAACGAACAGGATGGCAGTTATCTAGTAGACGGTTTAGGGGAACCCATGGTGCTAGGTGGACTCAATGCGACCACTAGGGATTATGCCCGCCTGGGTGTGTTATTTCGTGACAATGGGCAGATAAACGGTGAACAAGTGGTTCCCGCGCAGTGGATCAAAGACAGCATCACTCCGGATGCCCCCCACTTAATGCCAGGTAAAAGAGATAACGCCAAACCGGTATTTGGCTATGGTTACCAGTGGTGGGTTCCAGAACACAGCGATCAAGAATTTTTTGCATTGGGTATCTATGGGCAATATATTTATATTAACCAAAAAGCCAATGTGGTGATCGTTAAGAACAGCGCCGATACCCACTTTAGCGAAAATGAGTATGAAAGCACCCACAAAAGTCTGGCGGCGTTTCGTACAATTGCCTTAAGTTTGTTAGACGCTCCACAGCTAATATCAGCCGCAAAATAGATAAGTCATTACCCTTGTTGAAGTTAAGCCTCCATTCCCTCGATTATGCTGAGCTCCGCATAATTGAGGGAATGGAGAGTTTGGGAATATGCGGAGTTGTGTAAAGGTGATACTAAAATAGAAGTATATTAGAGCCAATTACTCGAAATGGATTGGATTGAGCAAGGCTTCGAGCTAGATGAAGGCATAGTTGAAGTGCTGAAGGGTATGACGAATAAGAGGAAGTACCCACAGAGAACAAGACGCAAAGCGTTTAAATTCGCTAAGAGGTGGCGAAGAGAGCAAGGAGACTAATTGGTGTTTCGTGACGCAAGAGACGTAGTTTTGACCTCCTATCTTGCGAAAAAACATGTCCGCTTTTGCGAAGTTTGCCTGTTTTCTTCCATACCCAATTTTGACGGTTTGTGGAAGAACTTGCCCCTGACGCTGACATCCCAAGTGGCAGCAATATAAACAGGCTGTGTGAAAACGTAATTCAAGTATAATGCCCTTATTGTTTTTCTAGGGCATTTTATGAAGCGTTTT
>CAJXZM010000187.1 GCA_913063125.1 uncultured Gammaproteobacteria bacterium
ATCACTGATAATGCCTGCTTCATGATAAATACCCTTCAGTACATTACCGTCTTGTTGGATCGCATTGATGAGTTCACAAACCTTGATGTTATCAGCAACATCGGTCTGATACGTCGTGATACAAACGCCAGAGTTAGTCCATTGTGTTATACGACGCTGTGCCTCTTCGCTAGGTAAGGACCGGCCACATAATGCGATGTTTTTGATGCCGTTCGAAATCAACCACTCAGCGGTCTCTAGACCTAGAGCACCTAACCCACCCGTAATTAGATAGACGTCATTTTGATTGCCTGCAAAAACAGATGTTAAAGCAGAGGGCTTGCCCTTAAATTCAACAGCTTGTAGGCGAGGAACAAACTGCATTTCATTACGAATAAGCAGTTGAGATTCCTGTTTTTGAAATAGAAGATAATTGGCAACGTCTTTAAGGCATGGGGAGTCTCCTCCAAAGTCGACTATTTGAGTATTTAGTTCTGGGTACTCAAGGCATATTGTTTTTGCCATACCCCATAACGTTGCCGCCGCGATATTTTCATGACCGTTTTCTAACGCATAGACCTGAGCACCCTGGGTTACAATTCCAAGTGATGGTAGTGCGGCAGCATCATCTGTAGCCGTCAGGAGTTTTACTTGCTGAATAACGTTAAGCAATGAAAGGCAGTTTAACGCTTGTGTAGAAATATCTGTCGTGAGAGAGGTTGTTTCCATCCCTAAACAATGGATAACACGGTCAATGGCTAGTCCCGTAGTCGTTAGATCGATAAAGAGTAACTTGACCTGCTCAGCCGCCCTGAAGTCTAACTGGTATTGCAGATCATTAATGCGCTGATAGGATTCACTCTGTTGTGCGATTATGCATTTATTGGATCGCTGTGATAAACCCTCTCCAAGGGATTTTCTGACTTCTTTTCCATTCTCTGACGATCCAACGCAAACAAGAATGTTGTTATCACCGATATCCGAAGATACCAGCGATGGCTCTTGCAATTGCCATTGTGTCTCATAAAAAACAGTATCAGGCACTGGACTTATCGCCTGTAAAAATAATGTTTTGTCGATTTGTTGAATATTGAACCCGGTAATGTCTGCGGTTTTTTCACCGCGTTCATTGATCAATTGGATGTCGATTATTGCATTACTTTCGTTGAATTCTCTCACGGTTGATAGGCACCACAGATTGTTCGACTTAGGGGTGTGGTAAAGCTTGAATGATTCAATAGATTTTGGAACGGCGGTTAATGCTGTTGTTCTTTGGCCCAAACCGATAGCAGCAATTGATTGAAAGCAACTGTCGATTAAACCGGTATGGATAGGAATCATTCCATCCTCTGCTATAGAGGGAGGGCAATGCAGGTTGCTAAGGACTTTGCTACTATTGTCGTCGTACCAAACCTTTTCGTTCCATTGAAAGTCAGCACCATGAAATATGGAGCTGGTAGTCTGTAGTTCAGAATAGAAATTATCTCGATCAAATTCAATCATGGCATTATCTTGAATAGGGCTCAGCGCCTCTAACGGATAATTCTCTGGCGAGCCTTCTGTGTTTTCGGTGGCCATACAGGTAACATGTATGGCTTTGTTTTTAGAAGACCCTTTTTCATCAGCGGCTAACGTTGATAATTCGATGTGTAACTGGTCATCTTCCCGAATCAGGATGTTGAGGGTTGAAATTCCGGTCTTATCAATCTGATCTAGATCTAACAAAATAGGCGTTAATAGTGATAAATCATTTATCACCCATTGTTTGTTCGGCGCGTAGTCCATGAGAGCGGAAAATATTGCGCTTATATAGAAGCCACCAGCGACGACTATTTCGTTAAATACTTTGTGTTGTTTTAATAAGGGGAAGTGCTTTGGGTCTAGGTGAATTTCATAAACAGCCTCATCAAGTAGCGGGTGTTTAATGATTTTACTGAATAAAGAGTGGTCGATTGAGGTATTCGTACCATGCGGTAACGGTTTGTAATCTGACCCAAAAACATTGTCGGGACGAGTCGGTAGTGGCGTGGCTAGATGAGACGGAGACAGCGTTGATAACTTTGTTGATAGTTCCGTTGATAATTCTGTGGCCGGTGAGGCGTTGGTCATCACATCGAGCTTAGTTTTGTACAGTGCACTTTGTTCTTCAGATAGTTCAAACCAATGTAGTGTTCGATAAAAAGGGTAACGTGGTAAGGCGACGTTGTGCTGGGTGCCTTTCGGATAAAGGTGTTTCCACTGGATTATCGATCCGCTGTGATGTAGCTGTGCCAAACTTGATAACAACTGAGATTGTTCATCTTTATCATTAAGTAAGGTGGGTAGATACTGGATTTTTTCTTTTTCGACGTTGGATTCAAGTGACTCGCGGGCTAAATTTAGCATAGCGGAGCCAGACCCCATTTCCATCAACACATCCATGCGAACTTTTTTAAGGGTGTTGATAGCGTCTGATAACTTATTTGCTTTTTCTTGATGATTCACCCAATAAGCGGAATGACTAATTTCGTTGTTTGCCAATTTACCCGTCTGGCAAGATATGAAGGGGAACCTTGATTTTTTATACTGTATTTTCTCTGCGATCGAGTTGTAATCACAGCCGATAGTGTGAGCAATAACAAGGTGTAAGGTGTCCTCTCGAGAGAGTACACCAGCGCAGTAGGCTGCAGCGTATTCGCCAGTGCCGTTGCCCAATAATCGATTGGGTTTTATACCCAAGTGAAACCATAAGTCAGTACTGGCAATTTGCAAAACGCAGGTAGCTACGGCTGAGTACTGTGCCAAGAGTTCTGACTTGTCTCCCCATAGAATGTCCTTTAGAGAGAAACCCCATTGATTGGAAAAGGCAGTGTCACATTTATCAAATGAAACTTTAAAGGTAGGGTAGTGTTGGTAAAGATCTTTCCCTTGTTCGAAAATCTTGGCGTTGACCGCTGAAAACAAAAAGGTGATTTTGGGTAGTCGTTCCCACGTTATGGAGGAGAATATATCGGAAGACTCTTTTCCTTCTACAAAATCGGACAGTTTTTGCTGGAAATCATTTGCATTTTTTCCGAGTACGGTTAGCCGATGGCTTAACCCTGAACGACTTTGATTTGTACTATGGCAAAGGGACGCCAATGTATTCTTAGCATCCAGAGGTAATACGTTAGAAATCTCCTGGGCGAGTTGCTTGAGTGACTCCGGGTGTCTAGCAGAAAGAGTCAACGGCATTAGCTTGTTGTCATTGCAAATCTGTACATTGTGGCCTTGAGGAGCTTTATCATCTGCTTTTTTTACATCAGGAAGACCTTGCATGATGACGTGTGCGTTGGTACCACTAAAACCAAAGGAACTTACCCCTGCAATGGGCGCATCCTTACTCCACCCGGTTGCTTGGTCGACTACTTTGATGGGGATATCTTCCCATGCTATATGCGGATTTGGGGTATCGAAATGTAATTGCTGAGGGATTTCTTTATGCTGTAGTGCCAATGCGACTTTGATGACACCGGCAATACCTGCCGCTGTTTCACTGTGACCGATATTTGTTTTGACAGAGCCCACTTTTAACGGTGTGTTGTTATCATGGTTTTCAGAAAATACAGAGGCTAAGGCGTTAATTTCAATGGGATCACCTAGCGCCGTTCCTGTTCCATGGGCTTCGACATATTCTACGTTTTCTGGAGCGACCCGAGCATTTGCTAATGCGGCTCGTATAACCTGTGTTTGCGCAATTTCATTGGGTGCAGTAATGCCTTGGCTACGACCGTCTTGATTAACAGCGCTACCACGAATAACGGCTAGAACATTATCACCCGCTTTTTTAGCGTCGGATAAGCGTTTTAGTACAATCATGCCGCAGCCTTCGGCACGTACATATCCGTCAGCACCTTTATCAAAGGTGGCACATCGTCCGCTAGGGGAGAGCAGCATTGCTTTAGAAAACACAACGGAGGTCGCTGGGTTTAGGATTAAGTTGACGCCACCTGCCAATGCCATATCGGATTCTTTGGTTCGCAAACTTTGTATTGCCAAGTGCAGTGATACTAAGGAAGACGAACACGCAGTTTCAACCGATACGCTTGGGCCAGTAAGACCTAAAAGATAAGAAATACGCCCCGTGGCAACACTAAGAGCGTTACCTGTACCCTCATAAGGGGTGATTGCATCTAAGTCAGAAAAACGACTTCGAACAAACGAATAGTCTTGAGTGGCTATGCCTGCAAATACGCTGGTTTTACTGCCTTTTAAACTATCGATAGTACAGCCTGCTTGTTCCAGTGCATGCCAGCTAACTTCTAGTAGAATCCGTTGTTGCGGATCCATAGATTCTGCCTCTCTGGGGGATATACCAAAGAAGTTGGAATCAAAGTCGCCGATGTTATCCATCATGCCTAAATGACGACTATAAAATTTTCCAGGTACCGAAGGGTCAGGGTCATAAAAATGCTCTAGCCCCCAGCGCTTATTAGCGTCTTCGATACAGTCTTTACCCTTCGTTAGCGCTTGCCAATAATCCTCTGGATTATTAATGCCTCCGGGATAACGACAACCCATACCAACAATTGCAATAGGTTCATGTTGTTCGTTATTTTTTGTGTCTAGTTTACGTTGCAATTTGTCGATTTGAACAAGTGCATTGGTTACTAATGCTTTGTAGTTTGGAGCTTGTTTAGTCGCAGGTTTAGTCGTAGCGTTATCCTTTGTCATTAGTCGTTACCTCCCTGTAATGCAACCAGTTTTTGCGCCAATAGTTCTGCAGCTTCTTCTTCAGTGAGTTCTTCCAGATTGGTTTCGATAACGGTCACATCGTCTGCGTAGTAATCGACGTGTGTAAAGCTCTCAAGCATATGAGAGTCTAAATTTTCATCCGGAACATCAATGTCATTGTCTTCTTCAATATCCTCTCCCGTCTCTTCTGCTAATTCAGCTGCGTGGTTGGGATAGAGTTCTGTAGTAAGAAAGCCACTTAGCTCCATTAATGAAGGATACTTAAACAGCAATGTTGCAGGCAGCGCTCGACCAAGAAACCCATTAACGATGTTACGCATTTCAACGGCCATCAATGAGTCGAGGCCAAGTTCTTGTAAGGGTTTTTGCGGGTCTATCTGTTCTGGTGTATCGAACCCCATGACACGAGCCAGTTGATCACAGAGAGCATCGATCAGGATTTGTTGACGTTCACTGGCGGGTACTTCTTCCAAATTCCTAAGTAACACCTCTGCCATTTTCTTAATGTCAGAATCAGAGCTGTTGTCTTTTTTGATCTTTATATGGCTAAAGTAAGCGGGGGATTCGGTAAGGCCTAAGTTGGTTAATAACTTATCCCATTCCATGGCGGCAACACCCACTTGAACAGGGTTGTTTTGTAGTGTTCGTTCGAAGGCTTCGATGGCCTTTTCAGGTATTAATGCATTAACGCCGGTTGAACCGCTAAAGCGACCTTCTACCTGAGCACTTGCTGCCATACCAATGTCCGCCCAAGGCCCCCAGTTTATGCTATTACCCGATAACCCAATGGATCGTCTGTAGGTCATCAGTCCGTCAAGGAAGGCATTGGCCGCCGCATAGTTCCCCTGCCCAGGGGAACCCATCAAGGAGGCAATTGATGAAAAGGTAATGAAGAAATCCAGCGGTTGCGTTGAATGCTGTCGCTCGGTTTGCTGATGTAGGTGCCAAGCACCAAGCATTTTAGGCGCAAGAACCGTTTCAAATCGTGACCAATTTTGCTGGGTGATCATGCCGTCATCCAGTACACCTGCGGCATGGACAATACCGCCTAATTGAGGGAAATCTTTCCCAAATCGGCCAATTAATGTTCTAACATTTTCCTCATCAGCGATATCGGCATTGGTTACCGACACAGTCGCTCCTAGTGTTTCAAGACGTAGTATTTGTCGTTGCGCATCGTTACTGGGAGATCTTCTTCCTGTCAATACGAGGTGACGGGCACCTTGTTTAACCAGGCTTTCTGCAACGGTGAGGCCTAGAGCCCCCAATCCACCAGTGATCAAATAACAACTATTATCAGAAATGTTAATTGCAGGTTGTTGCTGCTCTTGAGGGTTTGTTATAACCACCTTTCCAATATTTCGTGCTTGTGCCAGGTGACGGAATCCCGATGAAACGTTGTGCATTGGGAATGATTGAAGGGGCAGTGGTTTCAATATACCTTCTTGGTAATCATTGGCAATTTCCTGAAGTAGAAGAGCCAATAACTTTGGTTGGCTGATAAATATTTCGGTGAGATCAAAAACAAAGTAGTTTACGTCAGGGCGTTTCTCTACAACCTGTTCTTTTGACCAGATGTCGATTTTTCCGATTTCAACAAAGCGGCCGTTTTCCGACAGTAGATCCAGCGACTTTGGTATGCATTCACCGTTAATACTATTTAGAACAATGTCGACTCCCTCACCATTAGTGAGTGTCTTTATCTCATCTGCAAACTCAAGCGTTCGAGAGTTCATTATGTGCTTAACACCTTGCGCCCTTAGGAATCCCCATTTGCCTGGACTTGCCGTGGCAAATACTTCAGCCCCTAAATGCTGAGCAACCTGTAGCGCTGCTAAACCCACACCACCTGCACAGGCGTGAATTAACACACGATCTCCCTTCTTAATCTTTGCGAGTGTTTTTAGCCCGTAATAAACCGTTAGAAAAACCGTTGGAATAGCCGCAGCTTCTGCGAAGGATATATTTTTAGGTTTCTTCACGGTAAAGTACTGGTGAGTAACAACGTGGCTACCTAAGCTGCCCATTGTTGCTGCGAGAACGGTGTCACCAACCTTAACGTTGGTAACATCCTTGCCTATCGCAACAATTTCCCCCGCGCAATCAAACCCTAGTGGTAGGGTTGTTTGAATGTCGGCTCCAGTACGCTCGGCAAATTCCTTAAACATTCCCAGAGCGTTTAGTACATCTCTGAAGTTAAGCGCTGTTGCGTGCACGCGAATCTCAACTTCTTCTGCCCCTGGCGCTATTCTCTCTGCAGGATCAATTGATAGATTATCGAGAACACCATCGCTGGGAACGTTAACCCTATAAGCCTCGGTTGCTGGAATAGGGTGAACCCCAATATGCCGATTTTCCATTGTCGACTCTAGACGAGCCACATGGCGAACGCCTCGTCGAATAGCGATTTGATCTTCATTATCAGAGACCAATAGGTCTTTTATTAAAATATCAAGATCAAGCTTACGGCTTTCGCTGTTTGCCTGTAGATCAACGTCAAAGCGGGTACACTTAAGCTCAGCATGCTCCATCGCAATAACTCGGCCCAGTCCCCACAATGCAGCCTGACCCACATGAGGTGGTTGCTCATCTCCCTCAATTTGGTAAGCATTTGAGGTGCCTAGCCATAGTTGTGGCGGTTTGCTCCATCCCATCAAGGACAATGCCTGAATAACATGGATACTGGATTCACACGTTTCTTTTTGCTCGTTCTGTAGGGCTGCTAAGTTGTCGATATTGTTGTCTTCGGTAAGACCTAGAAGATTAATAACCCCCAAACAGTGACTCCCTGAATCACCATAAAGGTCCGAGAGTAACTGTTGGATTTGATCAGGGTTTTCTAGAGAGAGCTGGTAACGTAGTGTTGAAATTTGCTCATAGCACGCCGCATTTGTCACGAAAACGACATTAAGCGCATTACTCTCGATCTCTGTCATTAACTCGGCAATGAATTTGTGCGCGAGTTTATTTGCAGACGCACTGTTTTTGCCAATAACAAGCCACGAAGCATTGTCTTTACGCTTTAGTGGCACAGGCAAGGCATTGTCATTGCCTTTTGTATGCCAACGAGGCTGGTAAAGCCAGTCGTTAACAACGTCCTTGTTTAAGCCTTGTTGTAACGCGGCGCGGCTGGCTTTACGGGTTTCAATGGCGACAACCTCAGCAACGAGCTTTCCGTTTTCATCGATTAACTGCACATCACCGGTTTGTGTTTCATGGTCTTTGTTGACCTGGTCTCGTAAGGTTGAGTGAAACCAGAGACGTTCCCCGGCTTCAGGTTTTCTGTATAACTTGAAACGCTCCAATGCAAACGGTATGTAAATTTCGTCAGCGTTACCCGAGTTGAAAATAAACTCTTCATTCCCATCAGGTTGGCACGAGGCAAGTGATTGGAAAAAGGAATCAACCAAAGTAGGATAGAGCTGATAATCCTTTACTGCATCGGGCAGCTTAGGCCAACGTAACTCTCGAACGGCCCTTGACCCGTTGTACCAGCCGTCACCTAACCATTGAAACGATTCACCTAAGTTGTATCCAAGATCGGTGAAAATCGAATAGAACTCTTCTCCAGTAATCGTTGGGGACCATTCAGACTTAATCTCATCCCAAGGTAATTGCCCATCGATGCTATCGTAGTTAACTTGGTAGTGTATGTTTCCTGTCGCATGAACAACCCAACGGTTTTGATCTGATGGATCTTCATCAACACCAATGCTCATTAACTCTGAGTAGGCAATACCTTCGTCTTTGATCTCTATTATGAGTTGGACGTTTCTGGCTTCGTCATCACTGGGAACAAGTGGCTGAAGAAAGCACACATCATCCAATTCACACTGGGAAGATCCAAAGGCCTCGTTGGCTGCGGAAAGCATTAAGGAAATATGCGATGCTCCTGGTACGACAACAGAACCAAATAATTTATGGTCGGTAACATAAGCAGGGGAGGATGTCGTGTAAGTTGATTCAAAGCGAACTTGTTTTGATCCAGGCAAACGTAAGCGCTCTCCTAGCATTGGAAACTTGTAACGCTTCATTGGTGAGATAGAACTACTCTTGCCACCACCCATCCAAAATCGACTGCGCTGAAATGGGTAGGTTGGCAGTACAACGCGGTTTCGTTGGTAGCTGGACTCGAACGCTGTCCAATCAAAATCTAATCCGTGCTGATACATGTTACTCACAGCAGACAGTATTTGTTTCCATTCAGGGTGACCATTACGAAGGCTAGGTAACCAGGTGGCATCTAAATCGGGTATGCAGTTACGTCCCATCCCCAATAGCGTTGGTCGTGGCCCAACTTCAATAAGAATGCTGCATTTCAACCGTTCTACGGTTCTCATCCCTTGTAGGAAGCATACTGGCTGCCTGACATGATCCACCCAGTATTGAGGGTTACACAGTTCCTCTGTTGAGCGTTTCCCCGTGAGATTGGATATCACGCCAACCCGAGGTTTATTGAACTTAACGCTGCGAACAACACTTTCAAAACCTTGCATCATCGGCTCCATAAGTACTGAATGGAACGCGTGGGATACGCCAAGCTGTATTACTTCGATACCATTTGATTTAAGGTTTTCGGTAATACTTACGAGCGCGGTTTTTTCACCCGATACTGCAATTTGGCTGGGGCCGTTGTAGGCCGCAATGGAAACTTGAGAGGCAAAAGGCGCAATGACTTTTTCTACTGTTTCAATCTCGGCGATAATCGCAATCATACTGCCATTGTCAGGCAGCTGTTGCATTAATCGGCCACGAGCGGCAATCATTTTTAAGCCGTCCTGCAGGGTGAATACCCCTGCGATACAAGCTGCCGCATACTCGCCAACACTATGACCCATCAATACATCGGGTGATACCCCCCATGATCGCCATAACATTGCCAGTGAATATTCAATAGCAAAGAGCGCGGGTTGCGTGTATTGAGTTTGATTGAGGAGCGCTGTGTTTTCACCCCATAAAACAGAAAGTAGAGACTGGTCAAGGTGAGGTTCTAACAACGACTCACATAGGTCCATCCACTCGCGGAATTGTTGATGGGTTTCATAAAGTGATTTACCCATATCTGGATACTGGGATCCTTGACCGCTGAATAAAAAGAGCACATCACCTTGAAGCTTTTTAAACTTACTGTGCTTTTCTAATGAAAATGCTTCTAGCTGAGATAGCAAGTTTTCCTGGCTATCACTAACAAAGGCTGCGCGATGAGAAAAATGATTTCGCCCAACATTGGCTGTGTAACAGATATCAGCGATGTCCAGTCCTTTGTTTGATTGAAGGAACCGTTGAAAGTTTCGAACTTGTGCGTTTAGTGCTTCTTCATTTTTCCCCGACAAAGTAAGTATATGATGAGTACGATCAACATCATTAATCGCTGCCCGCCGTAAGGGGCCTTCTTCAATCACTGCGTGAGAATTGGTGCCACTAAATCCGAAAGAACTGATTGCTGCAAGGCGTTTCTTTTTATCGGTGTTCCAAGGGGTTAGTACAGTAGGGATAGTGATTTTTTGTTTATCAAATTCAAGATGTGGGCTAATTTCTTGCAGATGTAGGTGAGGGGGGATGAAGCCATTTTTCATTGAAAGAATGATCTTAATTAACCCCGCCGCACCTGCAGCCACTTCAGTATGTCCAAGGTTGGTTTTGACCGACCCGACCGATAATGGCGTCGTTCGGTTCTTTGCTTTTCCGTAGACGGAATTGATAGAACGCATCTCAATAGGGTCACCTAACGCAGTACCCGTACCGTGCGCTTCAATGTACTCAATATCTGCTGCTGATACCTTCGCACGTTTTAGTGCAGTGCTAATGACAGTTTCTTGTGCTGGGCCGTTAGGTGCCGTTAGCCCTTGGCTGCGACCGTCCTGGTTGATAGCACTACCGCGAACAACGGCAAGGATATTGTCGTTGTCTGCAATAGCATCTTTTAGACGTTTTAGTAGTACGATGCCACAGCCTTCAGAGCGAACGTAACCATTGGCTGATTTGTCGAATGTTTTACAGCGTCCATCTGCTGATAACATTTGCGCACGGGAAAGAGTTATATTCGTCAGTGAAGATAGTGTTAAATTGACACCTCCAGCAATGGCAATATCACTTTCACCAAGATTCAGTGATTGACAGGCCATGTGTACAGAAACAAGCGATGAAGAGCACGCTGTATCCACGGCGGCGCAAGGTCCCTGCCATCCTAGTACATAGGATATCCTACCCGCCGCGATACTGAGTGAATTGCCTGTACCTAAATACGCATTTATTAATGCAGGATCAGCAAGCGTCATTGCTTGTTGCCCATATTCATTGGGCCCGGCACCTACAAAAACACCGCCCAAATTACCGGAAAAACTAGCGGGACTATAACCCGCATACTCAATGGCTTCCCAGCTTGTTTCCAGCAATAAACGTTGTTGCGGATCCATTGATGTCGCTTCGATCGGTGCGATGCCAAAGAAGTCATTGTCAAACAAGTCGATATCGTCGATTAAGCCGCCCCAACGACTATATACTTTACCGGGTGCTGCGGGATCTGGATCGTAATATTCATCAAGAGACCAGCGTTTATCACCAAGATCTTCAACACCATCAACGCCGTTTTTAAGCAGATCCCAGAACGCGGCCGGATTGGTACTATGCCCAGGATAACGACAAGCCATTCCAATAATAGCGACGGCATTTTCAAGTTCAGGCGTATCTTCGCTTATTTCGTGTTTCATGATATTTGTATCAGTATCGTTGTCTACATCGTCTGTGGAATCGTTCGGAGTTTCTGTTGTTACTGTGCTGTTTTCAACAGCATTGGCTTTGGCTTGGCTGGCGCTTTCGATCTTAAGTTGTTCGTCTAAATGTCCAGCCAGCGCACTTATTGAGGGGTAGTCAAACAATAAGCCTACTGGTAACGACATAGAAATGGCTTTGGCTAATACGTTGCGTATTTCAACTGCCATCAGACTATCAAGCCCTAGTTCGTGAAGGGGTTGAAGGGTGTCAATGCCCACGTCACCATCTTCAGTACCCGATAGCCCCATGACATTGATAACTTGATCTTTAACGTAGCTCAGCGTGATTTTTTTCCTTTCGGCGGGTAAAGCATCACCCAGCTGATGTTTTAGTTCGCCACCTGAATTTAGTTCATCGTCACTAAGATCCAACCCATCGCCCCCCCCACCAGCCTTCGCTGCTAATTGATCGATTAGTAAGGGTGGGGTAGTGCCCGCCATAGCAAACATGCTACCTATTTGACTCCAATCCATAGGCACAACGGCAACTTGATGTAGACCAGAATCAATTAGTCGATTAAATATGGCGATACCTTGTTCCGAAGGTATTGAGCCGATCCCAGTACTTCGCGCAAGCCTGTTTCTTACGGCTTTATTGGCCATTCCAGTTTGGCTCCATGGGCCCCAGTTAATCGTGAGTACGGGTTGCGACAGTTGACGCCGATATTCAGCGAATGAATCTAAGAAGGTATTGGCTGCAGAATAATTTGACTGCCCTGGTAATCCAAGAATGGAGGCTACAGAAGAGAAAAGGATAAAGTGATCGAGCGCTAAGTCCTTTGTCGCTTCGTGCAGGTTCCACGTACCAACAACCTTGGGTTGGAACACCTTTTCAAATCGTGACCATTTTTGTTGTGCAATAACGCCATCATCCAGAACACCGGCGGTATGTATTACACCGATTAATGGTTTGTCAGT
>CAJXZM010000188.1 GCA_913063125.1 uncultured Gammaproteobacteria bacterium
TTCGCTAACGCAAATGAAAATAACAATGACTCCATCAATATACCAACGGGGGTTGCAGCAATAACAAATGGCGTCATTGGAATAACCTTATTGGTCGCTGCTGCCAACATAGAAAACCCAAAAACATTAAAGAGCCATGCAATAAAAAAATACTTAGCATTGATATTCCCTTGCATATAGATATAAAAAACAATACCCATATATGCAGGCATTAATAATATACTAAACGAAGAATTCCAAACTGCAGAAATATCATAATCTACAACAGAATTAATCCCAAGACTCACAAAAGAAATTATCACAAAACCACTAAGGATACGGTCGATACGAGGATATCCATCTTTCGTATTCATAAAACTTTTAGCAAATAATATACTGAATATAATCGAAAACCATATTGCATAAACAATATACTCACGATCTATTTTCCAAAATAAATCTTCAAAGTGAATCAATCCATGGCCAAGCTCTAAAAACATAAAAGCTGAAACACTCAACAAATAATTCACATAATAGATGTAGCTAATCTCTCTAATGGATATATATAAAAAGAGGTTATATATCATCAATATGAACATACCTCCATAGAGTACGCCATAGAGAAACTCTTCAGATGCGACCTTTTCAACAAGCCCACTCTCCGCCCATATTATTAACGGAAAACGAAGTGACGTTACCTTATTTATCTTTATATAAAAAATCACTTTTTGACCCAACATAAGGTCTACCGGAAAAATACTATTAACATGTCTAACTGGTCTACTTTCGTAGTTTGTCCGTACATCTGAAGAAAGCACTGAAAAAACACCATCAAATTCGGAAAGGTATAGTTCTGCCACATCCATTTGTGTGTCTCCTACCTCCAAGTACCATCGCTGTATATCATTGATATTGGGGTACGAGTCTGGATACTCTACAAAACACCGCAACCAATACGTCGATGTACTAATTCCAAAGTTGTGAACTTCTTCATCATTCGCAACAAAATAATCCCTATAAGAAGGGGAAGAAACCTCATCTATCGTTAATGTATTGGTTTTATCTTCCAACACAGACATATAGGTACTTAGTACATACTGTTTTTTTGAAAACAATCGGACAGGTGCCAATTCTTCATTCGCATATACCGATGAAGAAAAAATAATGCACATATAGATCAGACACAGAAGTCTTAAACCAATGGCTTTAACCACCACAAAAACCTCTATGTCTCTGAAAACAAAAGAACAATTACATAACCTCTTGAAGATACACTACAAAGAATGAAGACACCCCCTATTTAGTATAGGCGCTCTCAAAAAAACGCCACGCGTCATACCTTTACGGTATATCCACAAAAGTTTAAGAGCGAAATGGCCTATAGTGGCCGTCACATTTTGAAATTAAAGAAACCTTTCATTTGAATGTTCATGAAGAATATTTTCAGCAAGCACACTAAACAATAACGCCCTATCGAGAGGTTTACTCAGAAATCCATCACTGCCAGCATCCAACGCCTTATCTATCTCGTCAGAAACTACAACGCCCTCTGCAGACGCAGACGAACAGATTAAAAAAATATGATAGCTAAGCAAAAATATTTCCATAACCTAGCATCACTTGCTATAAAAACCTTAGGTTCTGTGACCATACACGCAATACAGCTATCTCACTTAGGTGCGCCATAAAGAAAAGACAATGTCCCATTTCATTTATAGGCACTTTAGTGGATGTGCTACTTATTCATGCATTTACAATCTAACCTAATCAACTGATAGAAGTGAAAAGATCAACCAGCCTACTCCGCATCCTCAGCAGTACATTCGGCTCTCTCTGGTGACTGTTTACAACGTACTTTACGTAACAACGTTAACGCTTTCCCCTCGTATATACCTTTGTCACGGAAGGACAAACGAATATCCCGTGTCAGTTCGTCCATTTCCTTCTCCTGACATACAGGTACGGGTAACCACCAACGTCTAGGTATAGCTTTCTCTGCTGCCTTTATATAACGAATACTATCGTCAAAATTTTTGGCTACGAATTCACGCGATTTTTGTGCAAAACCTTCAGGCAGTTTGCTGATACGACCAACCAACTGCACATTCGATTGAAGCAACGGGGATTCAATAATTGCACCGCCAGGGTCCAACCCTTTCTCTAACTCCATAATTTCATAAACAATGGCAGGGCCACCCGTAATATCAATAACACCATTATTGAATTTCTGAAAGATATTCGTAACGGTTGATGATACCGGTGTCATCCCCATATCCATGACCATTTGACGCATTTCCGGCATAGTATCCAGAACACCAATTTTTCGCCCCGCCAAGTCAGAGAGTCCCCGTAAATATCGATCTCGAACAAATAGAAATATCGCCCCCGTTGGCTGAATACCTACTATTTCAAACTCCCCTTGTTTCATATACTTTGCAGCTTTCGGCTGGGACAACGTATTCAACACCATCTTCAAATGCTTATAGTCAGGTATCGCCCCCAGCGCATCCAATGTTCCGGTAAATTTATTAAACTGCCTAGCTTGCATACCGGTCATGTTGGCGAGGTCGCACTCTCCAGCCTTTAGCTCTTCAACCACAATTTTTTCGTTCATGTAGGCCTTCAGCTTTAATTTTACGCCCCAATTTAGCGCTTCCGCTTGGTAGTCCTTCAAAATTTGATAATCAGGACCTGCCTCCCCCATCAACGTGAATGCACACATTGTTACTGGTGTTAACGCATTCGCTACTAGAACCTGACAACTCAAAAATACCCCAACAATAAAACCAACAATTGATTTATTCGACACAACAGCACTTCCTTTTTAGTATTTACGCCCTACTTATCTATTCCACCCATACACATATATTTGATTTCTAAATAGTCTTCAATTCCATATGACGATCCTTCTCTGCCGTTACCAGATTCTTTAACCCCACCAAAAGGTGCCATGGCATTTGATATACCACCTTCATTAATACCGACAATACCGTACTCCAGCGCCTCTCCTACTCTCCATACCCTCCCAATATCCCTTGTATAGAAATATGAGGCCAAACCAAACTCCGTATCATTTGCCAATTGAATAGCTTCCTCCTCACTCTTAAATCGAAAAATGGGGGCCACTGGACCAAAAATCTCTTCCTTAAACACACGAGCATCCACAGGTACATCAACTAGAACCGTTGGCTCAAAAAAACAGTCTCCCAACGTGGAAATATTACCACCCACAAGAACCTTAGCCCCCTTTTGTTCTGCATCAGATACCAAAGCTTGCACGTCATTCGCCGCCTTGCTATTAATCAGTGGGCCTACCGTCGTATCCGCCTCTACCCCATCTCCCAAGGTAAAACCTTTTACTCGCTCTAAAAGCTTTTCAACAAAGATGTCATAAACCCCTTCTTGCACTAAAATCCTATTCGCGCAAACACAGGTCTGCCCTGCATTTCGGTATTTCGACACCATAACACCATCAATCGCTGCATCGACATCAGCATCATCAAAGATGATAAAAGGTGCATTGCCTCCTAATTCCATCGACATTTTCTTGCAGGTTCCAATAGATTGAGCCATCAAGAGTTTTCCGACAGGGGTAGATCCCGTAAACGTGATTTTTCGCACTAACGCATTGGTAGTAAGCTCAGTTCCAATTGAGCGAGCACCTACAATGATATTGAATACCCCCTTTGGAATCCCAGCTTTCTCCGCCAATACTGCTAACGCTAATGCAGATAATGGTGTTTCTGTTGCTGGGCGCCCAACAAATGTACAGCCCGCAGCCAATGCGGGAGCTGCCTTGCGAGCGATCATCGCATTAGGAAAATTCCAAGGAGTGATCGATCCAACAACGCCAACCGGCTGCTTAATCACAACTAACCGCTTATCATTAGAAGGGTGTGGAATCACGTCCCCATTGATACGCTTTGCCTCTTCGGCATACCACTCAACGTAACTTGCACCGTACAAAACTTCACCTTTTGCTTCCGCTAAAGGCTTCCCTTGCTCAGCGGTGAGGATTTTTGCAAGATCGTCTTGATGCTCAATCATCAAATCAAACCAACGGCGCAATACAGTCGAGCGTTCTATCGCTGTTTTTTGTCGCCATATCAACCCTGCGACATAAGCAGCATCAATTGCTATTTTCGTTTCGTTTGCACCTAAACTTGCTACAGTGATAACAGGGAGTCCACTGGCTGGGTTCATAACATCAACGGTATTGCCATCTTCCGCATCAACCCATTCTCCATTTATGTACGACTGGGTACGTAATAACTCTGGGTAACTAAGCTTCAACATGATGTTATGATCTCCGCGATTAAAAGGGGAATAGAGATTAATAGGAGGCAAATTTATAACGTACTCTCCAATAAGGATCAATGGCTAGAGTTGCCATATTTTATACTTAGAGATACTAATATCGAATCGACATTACTTCGTAAAAAATATCACCGCCCGGGGTGCTTACAACAACTTCATCTCCGACCTGCTTTTTTAACAATGCTTTCGCTACCGGAGAATCGATACTAATCCAGCCTTTTTTAGCATCCGTTTCATCACCCCCGACCAAACGATAGGTTACTGAATTCTCATCTTCATCTTCTAAATCAACCCAAGCCGCAAAAAAAACCTTAGATTGATCCTCTGGCTTTTCATCCACACAATTAAGGCTTTCTAATCGTTTAACCAGGTATTTTAGACGCCCATCAATTTCTCGTAATTGTTTTTTTCGGTATATATACTCTGCATTCTCTGAGCGATCTCCCTCCGCTGCTGCGGCCGCAAGAGCTTTTACCACTTCTGGTCGCTTTGTATAACCAAGAAAACGCAACTCATCTTCAAGTTTGATTCTGCCTTCCAGCGTAATATACGGTGAACTGTGCTGTCGCGGTGGTCGATAACGTCCCATTTTTTACCTCTATTGTTTTATCGTTATTGGTTTATCGCCATTGCTTTACCCCCTACTGCTTTACCGGAAAGTTATCGAGTTTTAGTTGTTTGATCAATGCAAGAAACTCTCCCCTTCTTATTCCCTTACTTTCACCCGTCACAATGGCACTCTCACCCAACTGAATCATCACCTGACACTTGCCTTTATTATCGCAATTAATTGCACCACTATGACCAGCCACACCAATAACATCTGTCCCGGTTTTCGCCCCTTGAATTTGTGCCATCGCATTTACCGCAACCTGAGCAAATGCTGGTAAATTACTGACCAACGCCACTTGCATTGTGGGTAACACCAGCACCTTAGGCATGTTTGCTAGTGCTTCTTTTTTATACCGTTTTGTCGCAACAACAAGTCCACCAATTCCACTAAAAAACGCACTTTCATCAGCCGATGTCTCTTCAACAACCCATCCTTTTGGTGCGTCAGGTAAAAGCGCCATATAAGACTGCACACTTAACTCTGCAATTAAATTCAACGCGTGTTGAAGCGATTCACTAGCATCCGTCAGATTGCCTTTTTGATACGCTAGCTGACCCTCCAGCATAAACTCCTCCACTTCATCACTGGTACTTTTAGTGACACTATCTGACGCAAACACTTCAGCAGTAACACTACTAATACTAAAAAGAAAACAAACTACGACGAATAAAGAATGTCTAATCATAAATTTTTTAACAAAAAACGAGATGAACATAAAACCTTCTCCTGTTGATAATATTCCTGTAATACCGCAACAAACTTCCCCAGTCGTTTCGGCAAACCAGTAACAAGTCGTCGTTGAACCTCTTCATGTACCTTAGTTATAAAAGCTGCATTATCCGTTGCCTCCCCACTGAGATTATCGGCACTAATACGAAACGAAAAGCCAGCAGCCACCGATAATATCCACTCAAACGCTTGCGGTACCACTTCAACTTGTTCAAACAACGCTTGCTCACTGCGAGTACGACCATCAGGCTTATACCAGTAACCAAAATCCTCAAGCAGCCTGCGCGCTGAACCCGCCACACACCAATGGGCGATTTCATGTAATGCGCTCGCAAAATACCCGTGAGCAAACACCACTTGGTGATAATTGCATTTAGAAGACGCTGGCAAGTACACAGGCTCCCTATCCCCTCGAATCAAACGCGTATTTTCTGATTTAGAAAAAACCTGATCAAATAAATGTATCAAATCCTCATGCCGATGTTTATCGACACTATTGCGAAACGGGGGATCCAATACGACTTGCGGGGACATAATGAGCACTCATTTCCCTGCATTACAAAGCAGAGTATTACAGAATTAATAACCACAATATCATATCGATTTCATCAGCACATTGTAAGCCATTGATGTGTCACTGTTAAACTGCATGAAACCTAGCAAAAATAGGCTAAATTTTGCACGCAACCTGCCGATAAGATAGAGTGAGGTATACAAAAGCAGTAAGAGAAACAAACTCCGTCACATTCGATAACAAACGACACCAACAATATCAATTGCTTTATTAATGGTCACCTTCGGGGAACCATCTATACTCAAAATAATCAATCTGATTATCTGTCCATAAACGCTACAGGCTATCTATTCAGTTGTAGACGGCTACAGCAAAGAGGGGAATGATATGAGACCTCAAACGATAGACGTCGAACGTAGTAATGTAGTAGACCTTTTCTCTGGCAAGCCCATTGACGAGGTACAAGATAGCATTATCCGCATTTCCCCAGAACTTGATGGCCTTGAAATGCTATATTCAAACGACACAGCAGTAAACAAGCTGTATAGCCTAAAGATAGTCTGCTGGGCATTAAAAGAGTCTGGCGAAGCAGTGGGCATGGTTCCTTGGTTAAATAAGATTGTACCCTGCACCGAGATCAACGACCCATTGAACGGCCACTGGGAAGGTTATAGGGATCCAGGCTGTAATGATATTTTTTATAGCGTCCCAAATCACAAAGTCATTGAATTAGAGACCGCCGCTCAGTATTACGATTTTGACTCAATCGATGAGGAAGTAGTACTTCAAGAAATCCCCGACGCCATTGGCACACATGCCGTGTTAACCGATAATGGCTTCCGCTCCTTTGTGCTGGTGGAAGTACTCAGTTGGCGCTTAATGGCCAATGGTGAAGTTCGTGCCATGTTAGTTGATGAAGACAAGGTCAAATCAACCCCTGTCCTCCCAGGTGATTCATGCCTTTACTCTGCACAAGACCACCCTGAGTTTCGTTATTTTTTCCAGCACAGGATTGCTAACAAAATCAAGGAACAAGACCCGGAAGCATTAGCGGCAATATCCATGCTAATAGAAAATTAGGCGATAGCAACATTAAAAAAGGGAGTGCATCAGCTCCCTTTTTTAATGTAATAAATAAATTGCCCTTTAATTTCTTCCTGTCCCATCAACTCATGACCGAGAAAGCCACAAAACTTAGGTATATCACGGGTTGTCGATGGGTCTGTTGCAACGACTTTTAGCACATCACCAACAGCCATATCTCGCACCTTATTGTGAAGCATCATTACAGGTTCAGGACAAAGTAAACCCACCGCATCAAGTTCGTGGTTTGGCGTTATCGAGGATAATGGTGTCAACGTCATAATTATTCCATCAATTAATAAAAAGCGGCGCTATTCTCCCTTAAACTTCACTATTTTTCCACGCTAATTGTTGGTTTTTTGGTACTTCTTTTGACCAAAAATAGACAGGGATCAATATTAATAAGCCCAACCCCGCCGCCACAACAAAATGTGTTTGGTACCCCCACTGCACAACAAAAAAACCACTCGCCATATGAAACACACCACCCACCCCAGCTTGAATGCTAGCTTGTACGGTATAATCTGTTCCCGCCACATGCGGGCGACAGGCATCCATCATCAGAGCGAACAAGGCAACCGTTGTCATACCACCCGTAAAGTGCTCGGCTGTAGTAACAATCACAATATCCAAGGTTTCAATGTTCCCCAATGCAAGCCAACCGTACCCTAATAAGCTCAAAGCCTGCAAAGTAGCGAACACAGCCAAGGCTCTCACTCGCCCAATCATAGGCAACATCAACCCACCAGCAACAGCTCCCGCAACGGTAGCGCCAACCCCCACTCCCGCCGATAACCAACCTATTGTTTCTAAACTGACACCTAAGTCGATTAACATTGGCTTTGACATCGCCGAGCCAAAAGAGTCCCCAGCCTTGTAAAGTAACAAAACCATTATCCAACGCCACATATCTTTCTGCGCAACAAAGCGCCGGAAGACATCCCACACATTCGCGGGCCCGGCATCACCCCTCACCGGAAAATCACTCCTCTCTTCAAAAAAAAGTATTGGGATTGTGGCACACGCTAACAAAAGAGCCATCAGTACAAACGTATGATTCCAGCCAATACGATCCATCAAAAATAACACCCCGCCCCCGCCAAACACCATGCCAATACGGTACGCCCCAACTTGAATACTATTACCGATGCCTCTTTCTTTCGGTGAAAGTGTTTGTACGGCTAACCCATCGGTTGCTATATCCTGTGTTGCAGTTGCTAAACCCGCCAAAAATAACAAGCCTGCAAGGTAATAGAGCCCTTCTCCTGTTAATGTATCGGGGTCAATTAACGAAATAAGCAGCATCAACCCGATGCAAACGCACTGCAACGGTAGTATCCAGCTCTTCCTTCTTCCGAGCTTTTGACTTCCGTATTGATCGACATAGGGAGCCCACAGAAATTTCAACGCCCATGGGAAAAACAGAAATGAAATAAAGCCAATAACCTCTAAGTCAACGCCGTAAGAACGCAACAAAGGGGGTAATGCCTGACTAAAAAAGCCAAATGGCAAACCTTGAGATAGGTATAAACAGGAGAGTACGCCTAATTTTGTACGAACATTGTATTGATGGTAAAAAGAGGTATTCATCTAAAAACTAATTCCAAGATACTGACGCAAAACACGATATTACCATCATCCACTGGATAAAAAGCCATGCTTTCATTACACTTCTTGTATTATGTTCCTCAAGAACAAGGCATTAAAAAGCGAACAGTGAAAGGTAGTAACAAATGATCAAAGTTGTAATTGAAAGGTTAGTGATTGAAGGTCTTGAAAGTCCCTATGAAGATGCTATTGCAAATCTTCTAGACGTCATGGTAAACGCTCCAGGGTATATTTCTGGCGAGTCCTTTTGCGATATTTACAAGCCTTACCACTATGTTGTAGTCGCGAACTGGAGCAACGAACAATCCTGGGATAAGTGGTTTCACTCTCAAGAGCGACAAGGCTTGCTAGATGCCATTAACCCTTTCCTACAATACCCTGAACGCTGCTCTGTACTAGCCGGTCGCCGCTACCACCAACGTGTAGAGGCTTCTTAAGCCCTTACGAAAACTATAGCAACCGAACAAATACAGTGATTTCTTCCCGATCATGGTATAGATGCTTCGCGCGCAATTCATAGCTAACACCTTTTTCCGCAAACTTCTCATCCATACGCTCAAAGATACTTTGCACTTCTGCCCACCGCTGCTTCATTGGCAATTTCAAATTGAAAATGGCGTAGTGGCACCAGCGCTCTAACAACCAACGCTGCATTCGATCTGCGACTTTTGCAGGCTGATCAACAACATCACACACCATCCAGTCTACGGCACGGGGTGGCTTATAAACGAAAGCGTCTTTCTCCAAATGCACTACCTTTCCCGTATCCATTAGTTTTTCTTCCATCGGCCCATTATCAATAGCCCACACTTTCATTCCCTTATTCACTAGCTGCCATGTCCAACCTCCTGGCGCTGCCCCCAAATCTACAGCGGTATGGCCAAACTTCAAAAATGACATGCGTTCTTCTGCTGTCATTAATTGCAACCATGCCTCTTCAAGCTTAAGTGTTGAACGACTTGGGGCAGCTGCTGGAAACTTCAAACGAGGCACACCCATTTCCCAGAGTGACGTATTGCCCTCAATGCTCTGTCCAACAATAACGTGTGTACCGGAAATAAAACAAAGATGCCCTCTGACTTCCCCATCTTCTGCCCGATCTCTCGCTTTACTTTTAGCTGACAACAATCCTTCTTTACGTAATGCTTGACGTGCTGGATTCGAAAATTTCCGACAGAATTTTGATAACTGCTTGCCTTCGTTGGTATCCCCGTATTCCAAAACGAGCGAAGTCATCGCAGGTAACGAAGAAAACACCTCCACGATAGGGCCTAGCCGATCAGATTCTGGCAAGCCTTCAAGTTCCGCTTCTGCCAAAAACCATTGCCTAGTAAATACCAACTCAGAGAATTGCATCCGAGACATCAAACTCTTAGCCGCAGAGGGATCATGTGGATAAAAACGAACAATACCCTCAGCTGCGTTTAACTTTCCATACCCAGACACTCCGTAAGGCATAGCTTTGTCTGTTATCTCAGCCAAACAATCTTTTTCAAACCCTGAACGGCAATACAACACCAAAAAACCCATCTACACACCTTTAAATCAAACGAATCTACCTAAACACAAGAAGCCGCCATAATACCAACCTCCCTCGACTTTATCATCCTGAATTCACGGCTACACTTATAAACATACCTAAATACGGTGAACTCAGGGCCTATTGGCCCGACTCATAGCAATAAAGAGCCTTTTCATGCCAAACCAAGCAAAAGTAATGATTGTTGACGATGATGATATAAGCCAAGCGCTCATTGGTGGCATTCTTGAAGAAGCATTCAAATTATCATTTGCGTCCTCTGGCGAAGAATGCCTAACATTATTAAAAACAACACCTACCGACGTAGTGCTGCTAGATGTGAATATGCCGGGTATGAATGGGCTCGAAGTCTGCCGGCGCATCAAAATGTGTGAAGAGCACCAAAATCTGCCTATCATTTTTGTATCTGCATCAGATAGCAAAGAAGAGATCATTGCTGGCTACGAGGTTGGGGCTGATGATTACATTACCAAACCACTACATCATGACGCCCTGCTTGCGCGAGTCGAAATGAATGCGCTACAGGCCCGCACTCAATCACATATACAAAGCTCATTAACAGACACATCACCCAGCTCAATTAACCGCCAATTTATCAACTCCCCCGTATTTCAATTTATCGATTCAAGCAGTCAAGCAACAACCTTGGAAGGACTAGCATCTGCGATTTTCGAAATAACCACACATATGGATCTTTCTTGCCTAGTGCAAATAAAATCACCTTCAGGTAATTGTTATTTTTCCGATGACGGTGTGATAAAACCTATAGAACCTAGCATCATTCAACAAATGAAAGCGCAAGGGCGATGCTGCTCTTTTGGACAAAGGCTCATTATAAATTACCCCGAGATATCGTTCTTTGTTCGCAACATGCCCATTAGTGACGAGCTCCGTAATGTTCAAATAAAAGAAGCTCTACTTCACGTGGTTCGATTAGCTGACTCTCGCCTAGAGTCTATACAACAAAAAAGAAACCTCGAAGAGAAATGTAATCAATTACAGCAACGCATGCAGTCATCATCAGAAGCGCTACGTTTTATCCATCACGATTTTCAACGACACAGCAAAACGGTCGACCATGTCCTCGACAGCGTAAACTCAGATATTCTAGGCAATTTTGAATCATTACACCTTTCCCATGTACAAGAGGATTTTCTGACACAAATATTGAAGAAATCGATGGAAAGCCTGTTGGATCTCAACAATAAATCCCTACAACTAGAGGAAAGTATGGTGCATTTTATTGACGAGCTAACGAAAGATTAAAAATCACACCGCATAATATAACCCTCTCAACCGTTCGCTAGCGTATGCCACATCACTGTGAATAAGCAATTTGACATCGATTTAAAACAACGAATTCAAGACCAACCAATGCATTAGATATTTTCTCAGCCATATGTTACTCCCTCGCTATCGTAGCTTGTATTTTCTCAACTTCAAAGTATACAGCCTTAGCGTTAGCGCCAATGACCCGAATGCTCAAATCACATGACCAACAGAACCAACAGAACCAACAAGTCAGCCTTTAGGCAAAAAGAAACCCGCTAAAAAGCGGGTTTCTTTTTGCCAGTGAAAAAACAGATCACTAGCGAATTAACACGATGTTAATTATGCTTCAGTAATTTCCAAAATCTGCTTCTGAAGCACAATCTGAGGACCTGAAGGCTGTGCAGTTTGCATAGCCATTAGCTTACTCATATCACCTTCAACTTTAATCTGGCCACTCATAAAGCCCTGCATTCCTGCAGACTGGTCATTATCGATAAATAGGCGGTGTGCCAAATCTACAGGCAGAATTAATTTAGTTGGTGCATTATCTTGATGGCCTTTTTTCATATTGCCAGCATCAAGACATAAATCACGATCGCCCCACTCTGTATCACTAACCGTTACGTTAAGCACAAGGTCATGCAGTGCAGCAGGAACTTCAAGGTCGCCTGCAGCGGCAATAAGGTCTTCTACTTTAGTGAACCACTCGTCTGACAAAAACT
>CAJXZM010000189.1 GCA_913063125.1 uncultured Gammaproteobacteria bacterium
ACCCCCCTTATATTAATATCAATATAACGGTCATAATGTTTATGTGTTAACTCTGCTGCATCGCACCCAAAACCAATACCCGCATTGTTGAACAGGCAATCAATTTTTCCGTCTGTTTGTATGATATTTAAAATTAACGATTCATAATCCTCATACTTTGTCACATCAAGAACGATAGGGATAGCATCCCCCCCCAAGTCGCAAGCAACATCCTCGATATTATGATTGATGTCAGCCATCCATACTTTTGCGCCGCGATGAATCATCTCTGTTGCCAATCCAAGTCCAATTCCTGAAGCTGCACCTGTGATCAATATCGTTTTTTTTGTCCAATACATACATTTGAGCCTGAGATGGTTTTAAAGTGTACATTCTATATGCATAGATAGTTGAGATTCAACGCTGAATTGAATCAACTACACAATACAGCGTTAATAACGTGAGTAGTGCAGGCAATATTGAAGGGAAATCACCTCATTTATTTTCACATTCGTCCAAAAAGATTGAGCGACACACTGGACCGCTCGCCTTAGATACCCTTCTACGAACGAACACGAGCGAGGTCAATTTGGTGCAGGTTATTATTTGTTGTTCAGATAATCAAATATGCCGTTGTTATTGCTGGATTCACCTGTGATTTTTTCTTCGATATCCCAGTGTTCAACAATTTTTCCGGCATCATTAAATCGAAAGATATCCATGTAGCCGGTGCGCAGGGGCTCGTATTCAGCCCTATGGTCTTTGGCTTCAAGGAGTACGCGTTGGAGTAGCTACGTGCTGAGATAGCTGGGTGCTCACCGGAAGGCTTCTACATGGTCCTCAGAAATGGTCGCGTACGATAGCGGTCACACGCAGGCACACCTGCGGTGAGCAGTGTTGAGCGCAAAATTACCGTCGTACCTTTTCCCAAATTAACATCGCCCGTTTTTGCCTAAAATCAGCGTAATTCCCACGCTATGATCGAACGCAAAAACGGGTTTCCCACTTTATAATCCCACCTTTTTCCAAATCAAATCATAACTTTTACCAAAAAATCATTATAACCACAGCCCGAAATTGAATATAGAAAAGTCAATTACGATTGTTTGGGGAATCTGTCTGAAGAGCTACTCTTAATTTTTGATGGGCGTGGTTTTCTGATATGGAATTACTTCAACCTACGTGGTTGAAGCATTAGACCTCAGTGTCTTATGTGAGAAACAGTAGTACTCAACAGATTGCCACAATTCGTCATTTTTCGTCATTACATTGCCAGACTGCGATGCTAGAGTAGAAATTGTCTCCAGATAGCTAGCACAGCTATTAGTTAAACCAACCTGCCTAGGAATATAAAAAAGTGCTTGTTAGCTTCAACATACTTAGAACCACTACTCAGTGGAGAATCTAGTGAGTCTATCTAACGGTACCCACTTTTTGCATCTGGATTCGGGCATCTCAAAGCTAGCGCTTTGTGGGATAGGAGGATTAACGCTTTACCTGTTCTACCCGCCCCTCACATGGCTATGGCACCAATTGGCTATCGACATATCTAACGTCATGATAATTTTAGTGTTGCCTCTCGTGTGGTTCCTGCGCCCGCAAACACTCAGACAACAAAAGAGCCTACATTTCCCTATCGCGGCATCGCTAATGTATTGGATCTGCATTGTAGCTTACCTCGCGAATGAAAATTATTTAGGTGTCAACATCCTTTCTACTGCACTTTGTTTTGGCGCGCTTTATGGTATTTACGGATTTATTTCGACCGAGAGGCAATGGCGCGCACTATTTCTACCCTTCTGCTTAATAGTCATGCTCTTGCCTTTTGAAGGATACCTTGATATTTATCTGGGTTTTCCTCTACGTTTACTCTGTGCTGACTTAGCTGGTGAAATATTAGGGGCACTAGGGTTCGCGTCTGTATCCAACGAATCCCTTATACTAATTGAAGAGAAAGTTGCCAACGTTGAATTGGGGTGCAGCGGTATCAAGGGTATCTGGGCTGGTGGGATTTTTTTTCTACTCCTCAGCTTGATAGAAGGCCACAGGGTAACGTGGAGGTGGTTCGCCATTGGTATGTGCTTTATTGGTTGCTTACTCATGGCGAATGTTTTACGAATCGTCTTGTTGGTGTTGCTGGGTGTAGTAGCAGACTACCCTTCTCTGGCGCATTATGTTCACCAAGCTATAGGGTTGATTGGGTTTAGCCTATCCTGCATATTTGCCTGGGGCGCATTGCGATTTTCACGAAGGGAAACTAGCCCAGAAGAAACAAACGCTGTTCTAAGCAATATCAGAAATCAGGCCCTCCCTCTTTCGATCCAAATACCTAGTTTATTTATTGGCGGGCTATTACTAGCGCTGTGGCTACACAACCCACTTCAAGCCAGTGCAACGCTAACCTCTCTTAACTCTCTTAACCCCGACTTACCGAAAGTGCTTAGCCCTTCCGTTATTGAACTTAGTGATCTAGAACAAACGTTCTTTACCAACAATCATGCTTCAGTCATCAAACGGCGTTTCAATCTCGAGGGTACCACAGGCAGTGTTTTAATCGTCAGTAGCCGTTATTGGAAAGCCCAGCACGAACCCCACAACTGCTACTTAGGCCAAGGCTATAGCTTAGGATTTGAGGGGACTTGGTTTCTAAGCAATGATAATACAGTACGTTTTCTTCAAATAAACAATGCTTCGAAAACGGCAGTCTACTGGTTCCAATCAGAAGACCATATTACTGCCGATTATTCAGCTAGAGTCCTCAAGGGGTTACTGAATCCCCAGGATACTTGGTTAATGGTATCTGTTTTATTCGATCAAGCCAGAAGCCAAATACAATCCGAAGCACTACTACTAGAAATACAGCAGCATTTAGCAGAGACACTAATGAAGGAAGGAAGCAATGAATAAAGCAATGTGGATCAAACGCAGCTACTGGGCAACTTACTTACTGTGGCACCTCGTCTTTACTATTGTTGCGTTGGCTATTCTGCTACCATTTCTCACACTGCCTATTATTAATAATGCCCGCATTGGTGCAGCTCCTTGGCACTATGCTCTATATACCACGCTCATAGTATTATTACCTTTCTTATCAATGGCCCTAGTATGGAAATACTTTCGTAAAAACTCACTCTCCGCCGTCAAATTTTTCTATGGCGTAGAATTGCCCCTAATTCTTTTGTTACTTCTGCGGGTAGTTCTATTTCGAGATGTACCCTTAGCAGCACAATTCATATTCCTAAATATCGCTATCGGAATAGCAGCTTATTTCCGAATACTCATTCTATCTAGCAAACCAACAACAACCGTCATTGATCAAGCATTTTCAACGCTAGTTGCTTTCGTGGGAATATATTTGGGTGTACTACTGGGCATCTATTTCCTGCCTATTGCTCTATCAGTAACAATTGATCTCTGGGACAGTTTAGGTAATACCAACTGGCAAATATTTCTGGAAGCAGTTACAGAGCTAATTACTGAACCTATTCTATTACTAGTGATGATTTTCTTTGCATTGACATTTTTCTTCTTTCTAATAACTCCACTGGTACTCATTATTACCTACGTTCGTCAGTTCGTAACCCAATGTCGTAATACACGCCTACCTCAAATAATCACCATGCTCTTGGCTGTCGGTATAATTGAAGTAGTTGTTCTTACTCTAAGCTATGAACAACCTCAGGTTCAAGCTTTTGAACTCACGGAAGAATTGCCAATAGACCCCCTCATGCAACAGCAACTACTGGCGAATGAGGATACGGTTAGAGAAGGTCTTCTAAACGCCTACTTAGGGGCTTACCGTTACTTATCAACGACCGATGGCAGCAGATCTCTGAAGAAGAGATACTCAGATATTTTTGGTGAACCATCTTCTATCGCCGACAATGCCCAGGCATTATTTAACTGGCTAGCATCCCCCTTTCTATATCAAGGCAAGGGCTTTGAAAAGGATAGAAAACTTGCTGCAGATCGCTACCAACAGTTTTTTGATACTCCCATTGAGAAAGGCGAGCGAGAGAGCATACTCGCCGCAGTAAAGGCGACATGGGAAAACGAACAGAACGAAGCAGGTTTAATGAACGCCGCTAGCCACCATGTATTATTGAAAGATCAAACCATCACAGTAAAGGAGTACGGTGATGTTGCAGTGGTCACCATCAACCAAGTGCTCGAGAATCAAACATACCAACCACAAGAAGCGGTATTCCATTTTTCACTACCACAAGATGCAGCAGTGACTGGATTGTGGATGAGCGATGATATAGAGAACCCAGAAAAGTTCCCTCATGTAGTTTCACCACGCGGTGCAGCACAATCGGTTTATAAATCTGAAGTTCGCCGTCGAATTGACCCAGCACTCTTAGAAAAAGTTGGCCCCCAACAATACAGGTTAAGAGCTTTTCCCATCCCTGCCCGTCAAATAAAAAATAACGATCATTCAAACCGGTATAGTGAAGCCATACGTGATTTCACCATCAAAGCTGCATCGGTACAACTCGAATACACTGTAAGCATTGATTCCTCGAACCACTGGCCCATGCCCACTTTGCTCGAAAAGAGAAACGTGTATTGGACTGACCAAACTATTCGTAGTCATCGCACAAAATTTTCATCTGATTGGTTGCCAAATCAGTTAACCGCTTCAAACCCGATAGCAGCTCAACCACACACATCAATTGTTAATGACGGCACTATTCGCGCAATACCTCGTGATAACAGAAAACCAGAGAAGGCGTTAGAAGAAAAGATCGCTATTATCATTGATGGTTCGTTCAGTATGAATCAGGTAAAATCTCGCCTTAACGAAGAGCTAGAATGGCTAGCCGAAAACGTTGAGTATTATGACTTATTCTTCTGCCAGGAGGCCTGTGAACAAACGGACCTAGCAACCCTAATGAAACAAGTCTACTTCGGGAACAGCCAATTAATTCAACAATTATCCCAATGGATGGTTATTAAATCCAAACACTATTCATCGGTGTTCCTGTTAAGTGATGCTGGCAGCTATGAGCTTTCACAGGACAAAGACCTCAAACTGCAACAATTTGAGCAACCTCTATGGTTTGTACACTTAAGTGACCTCCTTCCCTATGCCTACGCTGATTTAGTTATCGATACCGTAAACGACAGCAGAGGTGGTATTGCTACATCGCTAGAAAGCGGCATCGAACAGTTCTTATGGGCACAGGAAGCAGATAGAATCCACAGCGATGAAAAGCTTATAGATGTCAGTACCGAATATTTTTGGTACTGGTCTGAAGGTACTTCTTCTGAACAGAAAACAACTCCCTTTACTGCCCTGGCTGCCGATCACCTTATTAAGCACCTAGCAAGAACACACGACAAAACGCAACTGCAAAACCTAGATATGATTCATAACATCGCGAAAACTCACAACCTCACAACCTTCTATTCATCAATGCTGGTATTGGTCGAGGACAGACAGCTAGAGTTGCTTAAAAAAGCTGAATCACAAGATGACAGGTTTAAGAGAGAGATTGAAACCGGGGAAGAAACCCTAGGTAAACCTATGGATCCATTTGCAGTTCCGAGTGTACCAGAACCTGAAGAGTGGGCTCTACTAATTGTTGCGGCGTGTTTACTATTGACGTCTTATATCCGGCGGCGAAATTCAACAAACTATGCCGGAAATCTGAATATTTTACGACCTGATTAGGAATTTACGTCGCTAGGAGGTTATCACCGCCGTCACTAACTTCTGTGGGCGCCTCCAATAGGAATACTGTGGAGCCCAATCCGAAGCCATCCGATAATGGAAGAATTAATGCAATGACTCGATGATCACTAACCGACTGTTTTACCAAAGTCACCACTAGGACGTGCTATTGCTTATTGTCTGAAACACTGTGATGGGCTGTGTGGATTTCTCAATGATGGCCGATTAGAAGCCGATAACAATCTCACAGAGCAGGAGATTAAACCCTTCGTCATTGCAAGGAAGAACTTTGTGTTTGCCAGCTCTGTCGATGGTGCCAAAGCATTGTGCCTACATTTTAGTTTGATATGGGCGGCGAAACGTCATCAACTCGACCCTTCTCGATATTACGTTAAGGTCTTGGAAGCTATACCTCATTGCCAGACGCTTGAGGATCATGAAGCGTTACTGCCATGGAATATTGACCTGGAAAAAGTTGGCGTTGCTGAGGTCGCGGCATGATTGGGTTCGGTGTATTGCGTTCAGTCACCGAGACTTATTTACTTATTCTTTGGTCGTACATACACGTATATTTACCATAATAAAAATATTTCCGTGTAATAGAATGTAATATTTTTTTATAGCTAATGTTCTAAATTATCTGAGGTATAAGCGATCCAGAAACACCATTTAGTGTAATCCAAGACTTAGTGACATGGTATCGGAAGGGTGTTAGTAGATCGTTACAAATGTTTGGTGATACGCCGAACTGCTCTCATTTTTGAAAGGTTAAAATAATGGCATTTCATTAATGCAAAGCACATTTGCACAAATAGAAGTTGGATAAATTATGGTAGTAAGTAAAAATTGACTATGTTTTGTCAACTAAGAAAAATGACAATCAGTCTTAATCGGTATCTTTCTAAAACGCTCACGAAGAAATCACACCATTACAGGAGTAACACTATGAGTTTACGAGAGTTATTAAAAAAGAAAAATATGCTGTTGAAAAAGAGCACTCAGCCAGAAGCTCGTTCTAGTACCTATAGGCACATAGATATAGCCGCAGTACACGCCATTGTTCAAGCCGCAGTTAATGTCGAAGAATTTACCATTCCCCTATACATGTGCAGCCTGTATTCCATACAGGGTATGCACGCCATTACCGGCGATAACAAATTGTATGAGGGCCGCATGTGGCCCGGTTCAGCAACCACGTCAACGCCGGATACCGACAACAAAAATGCATTTAACAAGATTTTTAAAGTGTTTATTGAAGAAATGCTCCATCTTCAGCTGGTTGGCAATATTGCCCATTGCGTGGGTGTCGCCCCGAAATTCACCAGCGAGGAGCTGATGACAGAGGAGACCTATGCATGGACCTGCTATGGTCCAGAACTCACCACCATCCCCCATATTTTGGATTTCAAAGACGTCAAGCAAGGTATGGGCAATGACATTAAAGTGAATCTTGGCCCACTAAACAAAGAGCAAATTAAATTATTTTTGGCCATTGAAGAAACGGAAGAAAACGCAATCGACAGAATCCAACCGGATAAACTGGATAAATACTTTCCAACCGCGCCTTTTGAAAAGTGGTACATAGGCGAACCACTGCCAATGTTTGGATCTATCGGTTGGATGTATGCCTGTCTGTGGCAATACCTTTCAATTGAATACGATGAAGGTCCAACTCTCTGGGAGGCGCTTTATCATGCACCACTAGATGAACTAGAAAGGGATTTGTTTAACGAGCAGGAAGACGGCCACCCTAAAAAGGAATATCCCAATATGGATATGACCGTTGCCAATCCACAAGACCCTAGGCAAACCGAACATCAGGCCAAAATGAGAGTGCTTGACATGATTAGCGGTATTACGGATCAGGGAGAAGGTAATGCGATTAGCGACATTATCCGTGAATCCATGGGCGTGCAGCCTCTGCTGACATCGGTGCGAAACAGGTATCAGGCTAATAAACCCAATTTGGCTGAAGATTATCCTTCGTACAATGACGTCGGTGTTGAAGTGGATTCTACCGATGCTGCTGCCCGTGGCGACGAACCCAATGTGGCATTGGATCACTTTGAAATATTCACGAAAGTAAATGCTTTGCTCGACACCGGTGACATTGTCACTTGGGACCAATGGCATAAAGCAGGCAACGCATGGACGCCGCAAATGCTTAAAACGGCGAGCTATGACAAAAATGAATATGGATTGCCCAGCGCCGAAGACGTAAGTGCAGCCTTAAACCGCTTAAAAGAAAACGATAGCGGTGATGCCAATTATAAAATCATGTGCCAGGCATCCGCTGGGGCAATCAAAGGCATTACCACCGTACTAGATAAATACTGGGCGGATGCAGACAAGCTTTTCCCGTATCCTTCAATGGCCGGGTCGGGTGACAGAATGTCGATTTGCTGGGCGGTATTTGGAAAAACTCCTCTCCTGTCCTTTGGCAGCCCTGAGAAAGAAAGTGGTTTGTATCATGCCTGTCAGGGGTTAAGCCTTGATCCAAACTTGCCCAGTGAGCCTGACCATTGCGCGTTGGTTCCGGTGTACCATACCTGCAAAGGCTCCAACACCTGTAAAGGCGAAGGCGGTTGTGGATTCATCCAAACTACCACAGGCGGCAGTAACTGTGGTGACACGGTGTCGTTTGCGCGCTCAGGGCCCAAACAGCCCGCAGGCAACGACTGCTCACCGATTTATTACAGCGCTCCCTCAGACAATCTGTGTATGTCCAAAGGTGGTTGTGCTGTGCCTATATCGGCGTCGCAATTATTCCCAAAACCGAGAGCGCCAAAAAGTTTACAGGATACGCAGGCGATGAAGCTGTTTAACATTGTCGAAGAAGAGCCCTCCGGCCTAGGATTTTTCCCCTATGACCAACCCGACATGGACAGCCCTTATAAAGAAGGTGCATCCGTCTATGGGGTTGCTTGGGATGCCTATGTAAAAGTATTGGAAGCCAACAACGAAGCGATACCGAACAAACCGGCCCCCAGTGATCTCAGGCTAGCATTCCCGCCTTCAACCTAAAGTACTACCGAGTTATTATTGACTCCGGCAACGCCAATGACACACGTTTTGGCGTTGCTTTAATCACTTTATAATTGGACTGAAAATCTTTGATATGACAAACACCTCTGCCCGCCTTGGCCTGCCCAACCTTGGCTTAGGTTTGGGCCTGCGTTCACAACATTTTCCTTACCTGCTGCAAAACGACCCGATGGTCGACTGGTTTGAGATCATCAGTGAAAATTTTATGGATAATTTTGGTTATGCCCGCGATGTACTTGAACGCATTGCAAGCCGCAGCCCCATTGTGATGCATGGCGTATCGCTGTCTATTGGTAGCAGTGATCCACTAAATCAACATTATCTTAACAGCCTTAAAGAACTCGCCGACTTCATCAACCCGGTGTGGATATCCGATCACTTGTGCTGGACCGGCATTAACCACACCAATACCCACGACTTGTTACCCATGCCACTGACACAAGCGAGTCTTGAGCACGCCATTGGCCGTGTGCAACAGGTGCAGGACTTCTTGCAGCGACCGCTCGTTCTTGAAAACCCTTCCACTTACCTAGAGTTTGAATCGTCAACCATCACCGAATGGGACTTTTTATCCACGTTAGCCGATCGCAGCGGCTGCGGTTTACTGCTGGATGTTAATAATGTTTATGTCTCGGCCACCAACCATGGTTATGACCCGCAGCAATACATCCGTGAACTGGCCCATCACCACGTTGTTCAAATCCATCTCGCAGGCCCCACAGACTGCGGCCATATGCTGATAGATACCCATGATCAGCCTGTGCCCACCCCAGTCTGGCAATTGTACAAACTAGCTCAGGAACTTACTGGCGGTGTATCAACACTTCTGGAATGGGATGCTAATATCCCTGACTTTCCGGATTTGGTAGCAGAGCTGCACAAGGCCAAAGCAGTGCTTAAGGGCGAACTGCCACAGGTGGCGATCACCTCCAGCGGTGAAGAAGCTATTTCCAACCCAGTAGATTTTCATTTGGCGGCCATCCATGACTGAATTATCCCAGACACCTTCACTTGAAGACTTACAAGGCTGGTTACAGTGTGTAATCAATACCCGGGGTGACCTGCGTGAAAAACTTTGCCGAGCCAATCATGGTTATCAACTTAATCACAATGACATTATTGCCGACAAACGCCAGATCCCAGCCTATAAACGGCTGGAAATTTACACCACTGGTTATGTGTTACGCCTGCTTGAATGTATGCGAGCCGACTATCCCGCATTAATCTCCTATTGGGGTGAGCCGATGTTTGATACCTTTGCTCGGGCATTTATAGTTACACTGCCACCACAATCTTATACCTTGTTTGAAATGAGCCAGCGATTCCCTAAGTTTTTAAAAGACACCAAGCCGCCAGACGAAGTGGTGCCCGCTTCACAGCGTGCTTTGCTGGACTTGCCTGCCGATATTGCCGAGCTTGAGCGTACACAGTTGACGGTACTTAGAGCAAAAGGGCTGGAAAAAGCCCCGCCTGCTCCTATTACCAGTGAATTTGACTTGCTCAATTATGCGCTGCAAATTAAGGCGGCTCCGTGTTTGGAACTGTTGACTTTGCGCTTTGCTGTTATTGGTTATTTGGCTGAACTGGCCAATGGCGAAACGCCTGAACCGCCACCGCCAAAAACCACATCAATAGCCATCAGCCGAGTCCAATATCAGCTAAGGGCAATTGAATTGACGCAATGGCAGTATCACTTTTTGACAATCAGCAACGACATCACCAGTGTCAACAACGCAGTGCAATATGCCAGTCAACACAGTGAGGTATCGACTTCGCAGATTCTTGCTGAGTTGTTCATCTGGTTGCCCATTGCTTTTGAGGCTGGGTTTATTCGTCGTATCAACTAATAAATTGCATCAGGGTTATAAAGGCTAATCCCAACGTTTCCACGACGACCTCTGGGTTTTCCCTAGCGTCATATTGAAGTGTTTTTTTATTACCTTGCTGAAAGAGCCTTAAACAATATACGTCCCATCACCTTTACTCGTTACCTCGATATACTTGCTTTATTCGGTCACTTTTCAATCCCCTGTTTTTTGTCTTTGCAAATAACTTGTTAGGGATATAGTCACAAACTCCACTGTATTTCCCATTGCGTAAGGCCTGATGTTTTCCAGGTATTGATGTAATTTGTCCAGTATTCTTCGTGGTATCTAGAGCCTGTATTGTTGTTGCCGCCTGTGAACGTGGAGGCTATTATCGGCGGCAGAATGTATTTTGGTAGTACGCGAGCTAATTGGCACTTACCTTAAAAATATTATTGCTAACAATAAAGGGTCTAGTGGAGGAACCATTTCTATCGCTGAGGAATAATATAAATTTCTCCCAAAAGTATCATGACCCCTTCATTTAATATGAGGCCAACATCCTTTGCGAAGTAGTGATGAATATCAGTATGGGGCACCACGGTAGCGTTTGTAACAAACCCAGTAATACACTGAACATGCAATACATCATCGTATACACCACTTGCTAAATTATAATCCCCCGTTGCGGTGCTTAAATCAAAACTATCCAAATGTTCAATTAGAGTACAGCTCGCGTTTTGCGTACCTATGGCAGTAATTGCGTCTGCATCCATGTACTTAGTGCCTACCTCAACGAAACGTTGAAAATCTCTCGTTTGATTATCTAAAACATGCACAGTCTCTTGAACCGTTGTATCTTTTATAAGGAAGGTATTTTCAGGTTCGCTTGAAGTACTTACATGAAAAACGACAGTATCCTCAGAAGTTTTTTCGTATTCTTCCACCGTCTCTATGCTCGGAGATATATCTCCCCCATCGCCTTTTGAATACAATTTAACTGGGTACGAAATCTTTCCCCCAACAAGATCCAGGTTTTGATGAAAAAGGTAAGTTGTAAGATCGTATTCTCCAAAAGTTACATCCCCTGATCCACCGCCGGAGTTATCTATTCCTGAATCGCCATTTGTATCTGAGTTCCCCCCGCCTCCACCGCCACAAGCAGAAAGAAATATAACGGTTAAGCTGAATAGAAATTTAGAAAAGAAAAACGGTACGTGCTCTTTCATATGATATATCCCCATTGAATTAATCAAGGCTAGTTTTGCAAGTGATTGCGAGTCAAATCAGAGGTGAATAATACCCACCTTAAACTCTGTATCTTCGTTATTAACTTGGATTGAAAAAGTGGACAACGTTATAATGATATTGTGACTATTCACATTCCAGCACTAGCAGTGCAATATTTGGTATCACTGCGAGCTTCTGGATGGAAGCCTATATTGAATGAATAAGGCACTTAAATCAGTCACAGGCCAATTAATTTAAGTACTAACCATAACGTTAAGACTAACAAAATTAGCAAACCAATCACAAAAAACTTATAACGATAAGGTACGTAATTAGATGTCACGTGAACATAGGCATGTATGTAACGACTTAAAACGTATATCCCCATAATAAAAATTAAAATATTATTCACATG
>CAJXZM010000190.1 GCA_913063125.1 uncultured Gammaproteobacteria bacterium
GGAGACTTCTGAGGCATTAGAAGCAACTAAGGTAAAGCGCAGTACGGGTGAATATTTTAGAAAGATTGAACAGTTGTTAGAACGTAAGCAACTTCATGACGATCTTTCTGATTACGAATGGGACGATTGAAGATCGTTTTTATGTAGATTTTTTTAGTTTAATTGTCGAAGCGGAAGAGTCACTGTGATGCGGGTGCCTTTTTTTAGTGTGCTTGATATGCTGAGCTGTCCGTTGTGTGCCTCAGTTATAAGTTTGCACAAATAAAGACCTAGACCGTAGCCTCCAGTTTGACGCTGTCTTGCGTTGTCTGCTCTATAGAATGGTTCTGTTATATGAGCCAAATGCTGTTCGTCTATCCCGTCCCCTTGATCTTCAAATATTATAGTTAGTATCGATTCCTTTTTGACACATGTAATGTCTAACGGTTTTTCGTTGCCATATTTTAATCCATTTCCAATTAGATTTTTTATTAGTAGTGTTAGTCGTAAGGGGTCGCCGCTTAGTGTGGCGAGTGACTCTGATAAGTGAGTGCGGATAAGTTTTTTAGGGTCTGGTGTTTCATCTTTAATGGTTTTTATTAATGCATTGATATCAATGGAAACGATATGTAGAGCGTTGTGTTTTTCGTTGAGTCGCTCAGCTTCTAGCAGTTCATTGATGAGATGATCCAGTTCTGCAAGATCTTCGTGAAGGCTCTGCTTAATTTGGGGGTTGTCGACAAACTCAATTCCGACTTTGGCGCGAGTTAACGGGGTGCGTAGCTCGTGGCTAATAGCTAGCAGTAATTGACGCTTAGCTTCTAACATTTTTTCTAGTTCAGTGGCCATGCTGTTTACTGCGTTAGTGATTTCTCCAATTTCATCGTTACGTTTGCAATGTATGCGGTAGGAGAGTTCTCCTTTTTCAATGCGTTGAGCTCCTTGTTTTATTTGTTTTAGTGGTTCAATTAGCCAATTAACTGCACGGTAACTGAGGTACAAAATGAAACCGCAGAAAAATAGTGCCGCCCATGCCCAGAGGTGGCCGTCCTCTCTAACGAAAGGTCTTAAACCTGTTAAATAATAGGTGTAGTTTTGTTTTTTGATGATGAAGAAATGCTGATTTTGATATCGCCCCATAGTAAACGTTAAGTCATTGTGAATTTCATGTTGATGGATAGTCTTGCGCTTTTTGATATTATTGGGGTTTGTGATTTCTTGTGATGATTTCCATAATAGCTCCGGTCCGCTGATCATGATTTGAATATGAGAGGCCTCTGCAACTGTTTTTGCTCTGGTTATGTCAGGAGGCGTGCCTATGTCGCTAATGATGTACGCTGCATGGTTGCCAAAAAGAGCGGCGAATTTTGAGCGCCGACTTTCGCCATCCTTTGTTGCCATTTTTAGTGAGAATGACAGCACGATTAAAATGCTTGAGGCGGTTACTAAGAAAATCAACAGAAGACGCCCGAATAATGTTTTTTGTGCCTTGTTTATTATGTTTAGCATTGTTCGACTTCTCCGATAAAGGAGTATCCTTTTCCCCACACGGTTTTGATAAAACGAGCAACTTTTTGAGTGTCATGTAATTTGTGCCGAAGTCGGCTGACAAGGGTATCTACCGCACGGGAGTATAAATCTGCATCGATACCGCGTAGGTTATTCATAATGTCATCACGCGAGAATGCTGTATTCGGGTTTTTCATTAATAGTGTGAGTAACAGAAATTCCATTGTAGTGAGCTCAATGGAATGATCATCTAGTTGAACCTGTTCTTTGATGAGGTCAATGACTATGTTAGATGAGATTAGTCGTCGGATTTTTTTGTTTATATTAGTATTTTCAGGGAGGGAGGGTGTGTTGTTTGGTTTGCTGTGACGACGCAGGATGTTGTGTATGCGTGCGACAAGTTCTCTAGGTTCAAAAGGTTTGGGTAGATAGTCATCGGCCCCCAGCTCAAGCCCAACAATACGATCCGTTACTTCGCCTCGAGCGGTGAGCATTATGATAGGTGTGTTTTGATAGTTTGATGCTGTATTGCGGATTTTTTTGCATACATCAAATCCGTCCATTTCAGGGAGCATTACATCAAGAACGACAAGGCCAAAGGGGGATTGATCTAGTGCGCTGAAGGCTTCGGAGGGGCTTAAGGCATGAGTCACTGTTAATTCAAATTGTTGAAAATAATCGGATAACAGTAATCCAAGTTTTTTATCATCGTCAATTAGCAGAATGTTTGTCATAACGGGAGTTTTCAAGGTGGTTGCTCTTTGTTATTGCTCGTCGACGCGGGCTGTCTTTGTTCTGTTGAGAAAGGTTTCGTTGAGCCAGGTTTAGTGTCTCTTACTCCCTGAGTTGGAGCTAGTGTTTTGTCCGAGATGTCACAATTTATTGCATTTGGTCACGTTGCTGACAAGGTTTTTGGTGTTGGATTTTATAAAGTGTGTTCATACCTGCTGTCATTGTTGCTAGATATCAAGCAACAATGACAGCAGGCAGAGCGTACTTTGAATAATATCTTTCACTGTTACTAATAGTCCAAAAGCGCGGTTATCACCGTGAGGAATTACTTATGAAAAATGGTTCGTTATCGAGAAAAATTCAGTTAGTTGTGGTTGTGTTGCTTAGCGGGTTGTTTTTGACGGCATGCAAAGGCCACAATGAAGGTCATGGTGGAATGATGTTTGATATGGCTGCCTACAAACTTGACTTAACCGAGGCCCAGGAAGAGAAGTGGTTTGCTATTCGAGATGAACTAAAGCAACTTAGAAAAGAGGCCCGAGAAGAAAAACAGAATCATCTAGATAAGGCGAAGGCACTGATTATGGCAGATAGCTTAGATCAGGTGGAGGTGTTAAATCAGTTTGAGCAACATCAAGGGCGAATGTTAAGTGCTGCGCCTTCAGTGATTGAAAAAATATCGGAGTTTCATGCAACACTAACGGTTGAGCAGAAAGAGAAGGTGATTAAACTGTTGGATCGTTTTGCCAAGAAAAAGAAAAGCTAAGAAAAGAAAGGTTAAAGAAAGAGAGAGGCGCGGCATATCGAACGATATGCCGCTGAATAAAAAGCTAGCTGATTTTTTTGTACTTAATACGCTTAGGTTTGCAGGCTTCTTCACCGTATTTTTTCTTCTTGTAAGCTTCGTATTCAGTAAAGTTACCTTCAAAGAATTCGACGCCTTCAGCACCTTCAAAATCAATGATGTGGGTCGATACCCGATCAAGGAACCAGCGATCGTGAGAAATCACGACAGCGCAACCAGCATACGTTAGAAGAGCTTCTTCCAATGCGCGTAATGTTTCAATATCCAAATCGTTAGTTGGCTCATCCAATAACAATAGATTGCCGCCTTTGCGCAGTAGTTTGCATAGGTGCAATCTGTTGCGTTCACCACCAGATAGGTCTTTAACAAACTTCTGCTGATCGGATCCTTTGAAGTTAAAGCGACCCACATAAGCACGGGATGGCATTTCAAAGGTCCCGACGGTAATGGTATCAAGTCCATCGGAGACTTCTTCCCATACGGTTTTACTGCCGTCTAAGTCGTCGCGACTTTGATCGACGTAAGAAATCTGAACGGTCTTGCCGATATCGATGTCACCGCTGTCAGGTTTTTCTTCGCCTGAAATTAATTTAAACAAGGTGGTTTTACCTGCCCCGTTGGGGCCGATGACACCAACAATGGCCCCTGCGGGGATGCGGAAACTTAAGTCTTCATACAAGAGCTTGTCATTAAAGGCTTTTGTTACCCCTTTAAACTCAATGACCTCTTCCCCTAGGCGCTGGCCAACGGGAATATAGAGTTCTTGTGTTTCATTGCGGCTTTTGTCATCTTGGCGTGAAAGTTCTTCAAATCGGGCGATACGAGCTTTACTTTTTGATTGGCGACCTTTGGCGTTGGATCGCACCCATTCTAATTCTGATTGAATGCTGCGTTGACGAGCAGCTTCTTGTTTTGCTTCTTGGGCGAGGCGTTGCTCTTTCTGTTCCAGCCAAGAGGAGTAATTGCCCTCATACGGGATACCGTGTCCACGGTCTAATTCCAGAATCCACTGTGCTGCATTATCGAGAAAGTAACGGTCATGAGTGATAGCAACAACGGTACCGGTAAAGTCGTGGAGGTAGCGCTCTAGCCAGCCAACACTTTCGGCATCCAAATGGTTAGTTGGCTCATCCAATAACAACATATCAGGGCTTGATAGAAGCAGGCGGCATAATGCGACTCGACGCTGCTCACCACCAGACAGTTTCGTTACATCAGCTTCCCAAGGCGGAAGGCGCAAGGCATCAGCTGCTATCTCTAATGTACGATCAATTTCCCAGCCATTACCGGCATCGATTTTGTTTTGAAGATCGGCTTGCTCTTCTAGTAGGGAGTTCATCTCATCATCACTCATGGGTTCAGCAAACTTCATGCTGACCTCATCAAAGCGATTTAAGATGTCCTTCATCTCTCGCACACCATCTTCCACATTACCTCGAACATCCTTCTCAGGGTCTAGCTGGGGTTCTTGTGGAAGGTAACCGATGTTTATGCCGGTTTGAGGACGAGCTTCCCCATCAATGTCAGTATCAAGGCCAGCCATAATGCGTAGTAAGGTGGATTTACCTGACCCGTTCAGCCCTAAAACCCCTATCTTGGCCCCTGGGAAAAAGGATAGCGAAATATCTTTAAGAATAGTGCGTTTAGGAGGAACCACTTTACTGACGCGGTTCATGGTGTAGATATATTGAGCCATAGGTTTTTAGGTGCCGTTGCAGGAGATTGTGATTGAATATAATTAGGTGGAAATCTGCCGTTCAAGCTACTCCAGAAAGGCTGGAGTTGCAATTATTTACGTACTTTCATATGCCATTGCGCTCGACTCGTGTAAAATATCCGCCTTTCTTAATCAAGACCTTGATTAACTCCTATAAAACCTACCACTTGTGGGGAATTGCTATGTTTTCACCTGACCTAACACTTGCTGATTTTGATCCAGAAATCGCGGAATCTATTAAGAACGAAGAGCGTCGTCAGGAACAGCATATTGAGCTGATCGCGTCTGAAAACTACACCAGCCCACTTGTGATGCAGGCGCAAGGTTCTGTTTTAACAAACAAATATGCTGAAGGTTACCCCTTTAAACGCTATTACGGTGGTTGTGAACATGTAGATGTTGCTGAGCAATTAGCAATAGATCGTGTGAAAGCATTGTTTGGTGCCGATTACGCAAACGTGCAGCCTCACTCAGGTTCTCAAGCTAACTCAGCAGTTTATATGGCGCTGCTTAAGCCTGGTGACACAGTACTAGGTATGAGTTTGGCAGATGGCGGGCACCTAACCCATGGTTCAAAAGTAAGCTTTTCTGGCAAAATCTATAATTCTGTTCAGTACGGTTTAAATAACGCAACGGGTGAAGTGGATTATGATCAGGTTGAAGCGTTAGCTCGTGAGCACCAACCAAAAATGATTATTGCAGGTTTTTCTGCGTACTCTCGCGTAATGGATTGGCAGCGTTTTCGTGATATCGCCGATGAAGTTGGTGCGTATTTAATGGTTGATATGGCGCACGTTGCGGGTTTGATTGCCGCAGGTGAGTATCCTAATCCTGTGCAAATTGCAGATGTAACGACCACGACTACGCATAAAACACTGGGCGGCCCTCGTGGCGGTTTGATTCTTGCGAAAGCGAACCCGGAAATAGAGAAGAAGTTAAATTCTGCGGTATTCCCAGGAGGCCAAGGAGGCCCGCTAATGCACGTCATTGCTGCAAAAGCGATTTGCTTCAAAGAAGCGGCGAGTGACGACTTTAAGCAATACCAAAAACAAGTGATTGTGAATGCTAAGGCTATGGCAAAGGTATTTATTGAGCGTGGCTTTGATGTGGTTTCTGATGGTACCGATAACCACTTGTTCTTGTTAAGTCTCATTAGCAAAAACATCACCGGTAAAGATGCTGATGCTGCGTTGGGCCAGGCACATATTACGGTTAACAAAAATGCGGTTCCAAATGACCCATTGTCCCCATTTGTGACAAGTGGTTTGCGTATCGGCACACCAGCGGTAACTCGTCGCGGTTTTAGTGAGTCAGATGTGACTGAGCTTGCAGGCTGGATGTGTGACATCCTTGATAACATGGGTGATGAAAGTGTTATTGCTCAGGTGAAAGAGAAAGTTGGCGTTATTTGTGCGAAGCTTCCTGTGTATGGGAAGTAAATAGTACTCCAATAAAAAAGGCTGCCTATAAGGTGGCCTTTTTTATACTAAAACAATTTAGAGGAAAAGCTATGTACTGCCCGTTTTGTAATGCGAATGAAACCAAGGTGATTGACTCTCGTCTGGTGGCTGATGGTACGCAGGTTCGTCGTCGTCGTGAATGTGTAGCCTGTGGTGAGCGTTATACCACTTATGAAACGGCTGAGCTGGTAATGCCGAAGGTGGTAAAGCAAGACGGTACTCGAGAACCTTTTGATGAGAGTAAGCTGCGTAGCGGTATTCAACGGGCGGTTGAAAAACGCCCGGTTAGCACAGAGCAAATAGAAGCTTCGGTGAATCGTATTTGTTCACGCTTGCGAGCTACGGGAGAGCGAGAAGTGGACTCGCAAGTGGTAGGTGAGCAGGTAATGGAGGCATTAAGGGAGTTGGATGAAGTAGCATTTGTTCGTTTTGCATCGGTGTATCGTAGCTTTCAGGACATTAGTGAATTTAAAGATGAGATTGATCGCTTGCAAAAAGGGCCTTCCAAATAGGGGGGGGGGCTTTCGTACTTGGAAAATACCTCGCAGCGATTCTACTTTTCCTATGGTATACTTCCCGACCTTGTTTGAAATATGCAAATTTGCAGTGTTCTTTATGACATCATCGGCCTTATGAAAACAGTCGCTTTCTCTACAGATGATACTCGCTATATGGCACGAGCCGTACAAATAGCAAGGCAAGGTCTATACAGCTCTCACCCGAACCCCCGAGTTGGTTGCGTCATCGTTAATAATGGACGTATCGTTGGTGAAGGTTGGCATCAGATTGCAGGGCAAGGCCATGCAGAAGTCAATGCACTTGCTAAGGCAGGCGATAAATCTAGAGATGCCACTGCCTACGTTACCCTCGAACCTTGTAGCCATTTTGGTCGAACGCCTCCTTGCTCTCAGGCGTTAATTGATGCCGGTATTTCCCGTGTTGTTGGAGCCATGCAAGACCCTAATCCATTGGTTTCTGGTAATGGTTATAACATGCTGCGTGAGCAAGGCATTGAGGTGTCCTGCGGATTGCTTGCAGCGGAATCGGAACAGCTAAACCCTGGTTTTATAAAGCGTATGTCTGTTGGCAGACCCTTGGTGCGTGTGAAATCAGCGATGAGTGCTGATGGTCGAACTGCGATGGCCTCTGGTGAAAGTCAGTGGATAACGGGAGCCGGAGCTCGACAAGATGTACAGCGTTTGCGAGCACGAAGTGAGGCAATCATTACCGGTGTTGACTCTGTTCTTATTGATGATCCTTCTTTAACGGTCAGGCCTGAGGCGTGGACTCAAGGTGAGTGGCCTGACGTGCTTAATGAGCCGATACAGCCATTACGGGTTATTCTTGACTCTCAGTTACGCACTCCCGTAACTGCAAAAATGCTAAGTGTACCTGGGAATACCTTGATTGTTTGTGCGACAGAGAATCCACAACGACAAGCTGCTTTGGAAGCTGTTGGAGCCGAAGTGTTATGTTTGCCGGATAAAGAGAAGGTGCCCAAAGTTGACCTTTGTAGTTTATTGGTCGAATTAGCCCGACGTGAAGTGAATGAAGTGCTTGTGGAAACGGGGGCAACCACTGCTGGCGCCTTTGTACAACAAGGTTTGGCGGATGAATGGGTTGTGTATATGGCTCCAACGCTAATGGGTAGTGATGCTCGGCCAGTGCTGTTGATGCAAGGAATAGATACCATGAAAAACAAGCTATCTTTAACGATGAAAGAAGTGAAACAAGTGGGTAATGACCTTTGTATTCATTACACGATTCCCTGCGCTGTAGGAAAATTATAGATGTTTACCGGTATTATTGAAGCTGTGGGCCATATTGCCCAAATGGATACTCGTGGTGGTGATGTTAGGTTGCGAGTACATAGTGGCAAGCTAGACTTAGAGGATGTAAAGCTTGGAGATAGTATTGCTACTAATGGCGTATGCCTCACGGTGGTACAGATGTTGGGTGATGGCTTTTGGGCGGATGTCTCTTTGGAGACGTTAAAGAGAACGAGTTTTAAGCAGTTATCTATTGGTGTGAAGGTCAACTTAGAGAAAGCCCTAACACCAACGACCCGGTTGGGTGGCCATATTGTTAGTGGGCACGTGGATGGGTTGGGCGAGATCTTATCGCGAAAAGAGGATGCTCGATCTATTTACTTACAAGTAAAGGCACCGAACGAACTGGCGCGTTATTTATCAGAAAAGGGTTCTATCTGTGTTGATGGCGTGAGCTTAACGATCAACAATATTAACGGTGCCATTATCTCGTTAAATATAGTGCCTCATACTTCCGGTGAAACCACGGTTGATTTGTGGCAGCCAGGCGTTGAAGTGAACCTAGAAGTGGATATTATCGCTCGTTACTTAGAGCGTTTGTTACTGGGTGACAAGGCAGCAGAACCAATAACGAATAAAGAACAAGGTGTGACATTGGCTCATCTTGCAGAGCATGGCTTTTTGAATAGACGTTAGTTTATAATAAATTAACGAATGCAAGCGTTCATCTAATACGATAAATAATACGACTAATTTGTAGGAAGCAGAAATGAAGCTGAATACCATAGAAGAACTAGTAGACGATATTCGACAGGGTAAAATGGTTATCCTGATGGATGATGAAGATCGTGAAAATGAAGGCGACTTAATTATCGCAGCTAATATGGTTCGCCCAGCGGATATTAACTTTATGGCAACCCATGCGAGAGGTTTGATTTGTTTAACCTTATCTCAAGAGCGTTGTGAAAAGTTGCAACTGCCATTAATGGTTGATGCAAACCAGTGTCAGCATGGCACCAACTTTACGTTGTCCATTGAAGCAGCAGAAGGTGTGACGACAGGTATTTCTGCAGCCGATAGAGCAACAACAATTTTGGCCGCAGTCGCGCGTGATGCGCAGCCTGAAGATATTGTTCAGCCGGGACATATTTTCCCATTAAAAGCACAAAATGGCGGCGTGTTACGTCGTGCGGGACATACTGAGGCGGGTTGTGATTTGGCTCGATTGGCGGGCTATGAGCCGGCCGCCGCTATTGTTGAAATCATGAACGAAGACGGCACCATGGCTCGTCGCCCCGATTTAGAAGTTTTTGCAGAAGAGCATAACTTAAAAATTGGTACTATTGCTGACTTGATCCATTACCGAACGTTCAATGAAAAAACTATTGAGAAGCTAAGGGAAGAAACCTTACCGACAGAATATGGTGAGTTTCAAATGCATGTGTTTCAGGATCTTATTGAAAATCAAACACATATAGCTTTGGTTAAGGGGGACCTGACGGCTACAGAAGAGCCCTTCGTACGAGTACATATAGCAGACCCTATTCGTGATTTGATGGGCGCTATCAAAAATGAAGGTTCGGGCTGGAGCTTGTCTCGGGCTTTGCGTTTTGTTGGTAATCAAGATGATGCAGGTGTGGTCTTGTTACTGGGAGATTCTTTTCAAGAGCAGTGTGTTGGTGAGTTGGTAGAAAGCTTTTATCAAGGGCGTAGGCCGAACCGAGAGCAAACTGAGGACGGGAAAGGCGTATATCGTAATATTGGTACTGGTGCACAAGTATTGCGTCAACTGGGTGTTAGTAAAATGCGCTTGCTGAGTGCCCCTATGCGCTTTAATGCATTGTCAGGGTTTGACCTAGAAGTGTCAGGTTATATCAGTAGTAACGAAATAGACGACTAATGAATAAGGTAATTAGATTATGAGTAATATCAAAACAATTGAAGGTGATTTTCGGCCTATTTCTGCACGCTTTGCACTTGTTGTCGGGCGCTTTAACAGCTTTGTTGTTGAGGCTCTTGTTGAAGGTGCTATCGATGCATTGGTACGTCATGGTATCGAAGAAAAAGATATCGAAATTGTTCGTGTTCCGGGTGCGTTTGAAATGCCACTAGCCGTTAAAAAAGTAGCACAGACTCGTAAGCCAGACGCTATTGTTGCTCTTGGTGCGGTAATTCGTGGTGGAACTCCCCACTTTGAATACGTTGCCGGCGAATGTGTTAAGGGTATCGCTAGCGTAAGTTTGGAAACGGATATACCTGTTGCATTTGGCGTGTTGACCGTTGATAGCATTGAGCAAGCGATTGAGCGCTCTGGTACAAAAGCGGGAAACAAAGGTGCAGAAGCAGCTTTGGGTGCATTGGAAATGGTTAGTTTACTTCGTAACTTAGAAGCGTAGGTTGTTATTGTGAGTAGTGATTCAGAGCAAGATAAGACTGCATCTAACGATGCGCCTAGGCCTAAATCAAAGCCGATGTCAGCAAAACCGGCGGCGCGTAAGAAAGCGCGTCGTTTTGCTGTGCAGGCGTTATATCAATGGCATATGACTGGTGCCAATCTTACGGATATTGAAGCGGAATTTCACGCTGAAAACGACTTTAAGAAAACCGACACTGAATATTTTCACATGTTGCTGCATGGGATTCCTTCCTGTGTAAATGATATAGATGCAGGTTTTGAAAAATATCTTGATAGAGATAAGAAGGACCTGGATAGAGTTGAGTTGGCAATTCTTCGTGTGGGTGTTTATGAATTATTGAAACGTCTTGATGTGCCGTATCGTGTGGTGATAAACGAAGGGATCGAACTTGCCAAAACCTTTGGTGCTACCGAAAGCCATAAGTACGTTAACGGTATTTTAGATAAAGCATCGCAAGCGATACGTATGGTGGAAGTACGTGCGCATCGTGAAAAAAACAAGCCCAAAACGTAAAGCATAATTTGTGTGAATGAATTTGAACTGATCCAGGCTTATTTCTCCACTCTTGCATCAAAAGGCACGGGGCGGGGGGTTGAGCTTGGTATTGGCGATGATTGTGCAATTTTAAATCCACCTGCTGATTCTCAGTTGGTGGTCTCCACTGATACGCTGATTGCTGGCGTGCATTTTCCTCAAAGTACATCTGCATTTGATATTGGTTTTAAATCCCTTGCCGTGAATTTAAGCGATTTGGCTGCCATGGGAGCCAATCCTCTTTGGTTTACGCTTTGTATTACGCTGCCTGATAGAAATACACAATGGATTGAAGGTCTCTGTGATGGTATGGCTGAGTTGATTCAGCAAACCGGAATTCAGCTTGTCGGTGGCGATACGACAAAAGGCCCCTTGTCTATATCGATCCATGTCACCGGTGCTGTGCCGATAGGGCAGGCGTTAAAGCGTTCTGGAGCTCGTGTGGGTGATGATGTGTATGTATCTGGCGTGATAGGCCATGGCGCGGCGGGATTAAAAATGGCGCTGTCTAGAGTAACGACGCCTGATGACAGTCGCCTTGATAAGCGGCAGCTAGATGCATTGCATCGATTTAACCGGCCTCAGCCTCGTATTGAGCTGGGGGTGGCTTTACGGGGTATCGCAACAAGTTGTATCGATGTTTCCGATGGATTGTTTGCAGACCTTCAGCATGTGCTGTCAGCAAGTGGAGTGGGCGCTTGTTTGGCATTAGTGTCGATTTCTGTGTCAGAGGCCGTTATCGCGAGCACCTTATTTTCCGATATGAGTGAGCGAGAGAAAAGGTTATTAGCCTGTAATGCAGGAGATGACTATGAGTTATGCTTTACTGCGTCAGAAAGCCAAAGAGGATCTGTTGCGGTGTTGGCTGCTGAGCAAGCCCTCGTGATCTCACGAATTGGCCGGGTCGTTGAGGGTGCTTCTATTGTTGAAGAGGGTAGCGGTGCTGAGCTTGTTGGGTTAGGTTATCAGCACTTTTAGCTGTTTTTCTTTTTTTTGTACATTTCCTGTACAGTTCTCTGCTCGACATTAATGCCTGAAGTCTTTATAGTCCGCCCCTTCGCATACCCCCTTAATGGGTGGTCTTGGTTAAATCCCTTAATACCTTAAGTTTTCAGGAATACGTCTTTGATTTCCACAGCAAATATCACCATGCAGTTTGGCGCTTCGCCTTTG
>CAJXZM010000191.1 GCA_913063125.1 uncultured Gammaproteobacteria bacterium
ACAACAACGTCGTTAATCTGTCCTATAGAGGACATAAATGCCCATACGTTGGGGAACGATGACCATGCAGAAGAAAGCACGTTGATATCGCTAGCGTCTAAGTCTGGGCTGAATGATTGAGCATTTTCCTTAAAGCTGTCGCTAGTAGAGGTTACAGTGTCTTCTGCCATGCTAGATATGAGTTGAAGCGCGTCATTAGCGGCTATCTGAGCGGATTGCCAGCTTTGAGCGCCAAACCCCGCTTTGACCTGATTGTTGATAATGTAATGCGTCAGGCCATCGGGTGTCTTCACTGCCTTGGTTTTAAACATGACATAAGAATCACCGAAATCCGTAATTTGGACGTCATCCAATGATTTTTGGTGAGTCATTGTGACGTTGTATTCGTTGTCCTTGCGTTTGCCTTTCAACGATAGCTGATTCCATTCATCTACGCTGGTGGGCAATGTCGCATGGAGCTTTTTAAGGTTGAAGCTCTCAATTAACTCCCACATTTGGGTGATAAAGGTTTCGGTTTGTGTGTCGTAACGGGTGTTGTTCACCATGGCGGATTGTAGCTGGTCAATTTCGCGTAATCGCTGTATCGCCATTGACCTATCACCGTTGCCCGCGAATGAGACGAGTGGCTTCCAGTTCGCGTCACTGGAGGGGGGAGTGGAAGCTTGAGCGGTGAAGGGGAGTAGTATACCGAGTAGCGCACAGGTAATTCGAGAGGCGTTAGTAGTCACGATGCATTCCTTTATTTTTCTTATAATTCAATGGGTTGTTGTTATTGCGTGGTTGTTGCGTAGTTATTGCGCCGTTCTTGTTGTTTGTCGGGGTGTCCATTCCTGAGTGGTTACTTTACAATATGAACTGATAATATGGTAAGTGATTTTCTATTGGAATTGGCGAAGGGGACAAAGTTATGTTCATTTTGGGCCATTTATCCAAAATCTGCCCGCTGCAGTGAGTTTCACCTTAATAGGTTAACTCCTGCTGTGAGCTATCAAAATCACCATAATACCCGCCCCCCCCCCGGATCTCGGCGCACAGTGAAGTGCCTTGTCTACGGACAAGCCAATAACAACGACAGTTTGAGTATATTATTTTTTGTCAATATATATAGCGCCATTAATTTCCGTAACCAACTGTTTTTAAAGGAAATGGGCTGTATATTTATATTCCCTTGCCTTGGTCAGTAGGTATCCATAGCGAAACGGTGTATATATTGTCCACTTTTATGCGGAAAAAACGGGTAAAATAGCGGTATCTTCAACTCACAGGTGAAAAAGACTTTAATGACAACGTTAGACATAATTAGAACCATCAATGAACCGGCCTTACGGCTTGAATTGGCGATTGAAATAGAGAACAAGGTAGAGCAACGCTATCAGGCTCGTCAATCGCAAGACCACGAGAAAATTGCGGAACTTGAGCACCTCTTGTCATCGGTGCAAAAAGAGCTAGCCAGCTCAGATGAAAACACACAAAGAGTGGTACGTAATGTTGAATTGTCATTAGGCAAAAAGCTAGTTGAGGCGGAGGGGCTTGTTGAAAGTCTTCGGTCAACGTTAAAGAAGCATCACGACACTGCTGACACGATGAAAAAGGAAAATGCGGCGTTTAAGGCGTTAAAGCCGTTAGAGCTGAAGAAAAAGTTGGCGAAGTCTAAGCAAGAGCAGAAGGACACTAAGTTGATGGTGGCCGATCTTGTTCAAAAACGCCGAGACCTTACAAGAAATCTCACACAACAAAAGCGAGAATTTGAGAAATTGGCAGCAAGTGCTGAAAACACGACTGAATGTTTTCTGTATGAGTCGAGCTGTAAGCAATTTCGAGTGATCGGTACATCGTTTGAGTCAGAATCACGGCCGATGGTTGTGGAGCATGTTAATTATCGTGTAGTCAACATGGAAAGTGGGGCATCGTTTGTCGCGCAATTGGCGGATGAGAAGGTATCCGTTGAGGAGATTGAGGCGTTGCCTGAGGACGTATTGGCATTTTTGGACAAAAGTATTCGTTCCGAGTCCGCGGATGATGAATAAGAGTTTGTCACAAGGCGATTACCGGATAACGCTCGAATGACTCTCTGAACTTCCAATCATAAAACTGCCTTTTGGTTATTGGCGCTAGGGGGATATTCTTTCACAATGCTGTGCATTTTCGTCTATCGAAAGAAATCACTAGTGCCTTTTAAGCAGACGTTCGAAACATAGATGCTGTATTCGTCACCAAATAGCTAGAGTATCATCGCTTCTTAGATATATAGGTCACTCGAATAAATAGGTGAATAGTGAGACCTATCAAAAAGATTAAATCAGATGATTCCACTTTAGTGACTATTGCGCCCTAGCTGTTTGACGCTTTGTTGAGGCGCGTTTTTCTAACTATTTGTTCGGTGATATAGTGAATGTATTTATTAGATGCATTGCTATCTATTTCAACGCCTCTTGTCTACCTGTAGGACATGTCTTACGAGGCTGAGTGAATATTAATCTAGATGCTGGGGGCGTTTATAAAGCTAGCAAACGCTGACTTATACGTGATGACCTGTGGCCGACATTAGGGGGGCTGTTGAATCCCAATAGCTTTCAATTTCAACGGCAAGGGCCATAGAACGTCAATTGTCCGGTTCACCCTAGACCGGCCAAATTGGGCTTCGGCGAAGTTAATCAGTTTATCGCGAAAGCGGACATGTGATTTTTTGCAAGGTTAGATAATATTTGTACTACGGCGATGCAAGCGATAGAGTACATCTATGAGCCAATAGGAATGTGTTAGCGATATCAATAAGGCTTATCTCAGGGATGTACACCTAAGAAGATTTTATTCAAATTGTGATTATGGCTTTGTCATCCTGGACAAATAGATTCACTCATTCTGCTCGGCCTTTTAATACGATTAACCAATTTACATAAACTTTGACAGTTTAAGTGAGATCCTTAATGGACGACAACCTACCCTCATCACTTGACCCGGATAGTGCGCAAGACCCAAAAAGTGGATTCTATCCAATTCATCAGGCTGCAAAAAGTGGCGCAGGCAGCACCAAAGAGCTAAGAAGGCTAATTGAAAAGGGAGTTGAAATTGATGTTCAGACCCCCTGGGGAAGAACTGCATTATTAACCAGTTGCCTAGGAGGGGAGCCAAAGAAAGCGGAAATGCTCGTTGAAGCCGGGGCCAATATTAATGTTGCAGATAAAGACGGAAATACCCCGTTACATGCAGCTATTTGTGGAAGTAATAGATTGGTATCTTACCTGATCGAATCAGGAGCAGACGTTGAAATTAAGAATGGCGAAGAGATGACTCCCTTGAGGTATGCATGCTACGTCGGAAAACAGGGAGCGATTGAGGCGTTATGTGCTGCAGGTGCTAACGTTAAAGTAGATAAGTTTTCTTCTGAAAGCCTTATTTTTCATGTTTTGGATGAGAAAAGAGGAGCAGCAACTACCCTTGGAAAAATAATAAAAACGCTTATCAAATTCGGTGCCTCTACTAATTTCCCACATCCTACTACCGGAGATACAGAGTTACACCTTGCAGCTAGGCTAACAGACTTTGACTACATTGCATGGGGCGGGCGTTTTGTTGGAGTTCTAAAACAATTAATCAATTCTGGCGTAGACCCCTGGGGAAGGAACTACGAAGGTATTTCTTCAATAGAAACAATGCACCCAGATGCACACCAAGAGTTAAAACAACCATTCAAGAAATTTTTGAAGGGAAGAGAGAAAGATGTGCTTCTTAGGCTCGAAACCGTATCCGAATTAAAATGTTTTTATTTCAACCAAAACAAATACTCAAGAGATGATATATACGAATCACTAAGAGATGGGACTCCTGCAAAGAGTGAATTCGAATCAGCTTTAGAGTTACCGCTCATAGATGGATAAGAATATGAAGCCTTTTTCGGTTGAAGTAACAAATCAGGTGGGCTTGTATCAGCTTTCAGATGGTCGGTATCAATTAACCCAAAAAGGCCCTGTAGACCCGATTATGATAGGCCACGGTTATCTGTTAGTAAACGACGAAATTGCTGAGGAACTAAGGGTGCTGATCGATGCTGGTGTCGCCTATGAGCCCGCTACTATCTGGGATCGAACTAGTAATATTGAGCATAAAAACTACCAAAGTCTGAGAGTGACTAAGCGATTCAGCCCTGATCAGATTAATGACCTGGATATATCAGAGGATCGATTTCTGATTATGGATAACCAATATCTCTTCGTTACACCGGGCTTGAAAATAAAACTTGAAAAAAGCAGAATTGAATTAACGTTTTCCAATGGATTAAGTCGGTTCGGGTGATCGTCATGACATGATAAAGGGGCACCACATCGTCGTGTTAGTATGACTGCTTTCGCGATAGATGGTCGTTGATATCATTTACACCGTTGGCGTCTTAGTAGAAGAACTTGTCTCCGAACCAGGGTTGAAATGGAGGCAGAATACAAAATACACGAAAAGTAATATAGGGGCGACCTGTGGTGGCCAGTTTTACTTGAACACTACACTACTTCCATATCCATGTATTGGTAGGAACTACATAATATGTCTGAGCTAAGTTACGGATTAATGCAAGGTGATGATGCTAGTAGATTTGTGACCAAGCTTACTCATGGCTTCGAAAAACATGATATTTCTAGGCCCTTCGAAGAAGTGTGTGGCCGGGAATATTTGTCGGATGACTTAGTTGCGAGATGTCTCATCGCCGGCTGTGTTCTTATTGCAGCCAAATTGCCAACGATAGAGAAGTTTTTCGAGGGTAACATCGAATTGTTCGAATTGAGTATTTCGATTACTTGGGAAATTAGCCAGGAAGACTATATTTTTGCGTTTGATGCATTATATATTGTATTGAAGGAATCTCAGTATGCCAAAGAGATGAGCGAAGATACTGGGCGTTTTATGCGATGGGGAAATATTGTCAAGTCCCTTATGTATCACTCGTGGAATCAAATGGAAAAAGGCGAGCTAGGACCTATTCTAAATGACTCTAAGTTCAGTCAACTAAGGGATGGTGATGTTTTTGCATTTAAGGTTGATTCCACACCGATCATCGCCCAGAGCTTATACATGCATCATTGCTGTTTTTGGTTGGGGGAAATAGATGATTTTCCGAGCCTTATAAGTAGGAAGCCTTTAATGGTTGCCTCTCCTATCGGGCAATTCTTTTCATATGCAGAATATGTTGGGAACTTTGAGGAGCGTTACGACCGATCCAAAATTGACATAGGTGTTACCGTTAGAGGTAATAGGCAGGCAGCCAAGCAAAACTTGGCCGATCGAAATATAGTGCTTTGCTCACTGGCAGAATATAAAGGCTTATCTAAGCAGCCCCCAACGGGAGTTGATGAGGTATTTTGGCAGTTGCGATCAATTATTTCAGATATGCCGTATCGCTACTATGGTGTTACTAATGATCCACCGGCTTATCCCGATTAAAATGTGGTCTCTGTCTGAAGACACCTGAAATATATTCAGTTAAGTAAACGCTAATGAGAAAAACTGATCGAAATGAGTAACTACCAAGAGACCCAATATGAAATTCGAAGAAAAATTGGAACAATCTAAGGAATCTTATCCTTTCAACAAATGGCGGAAGGGATTCGATTTTGGCATGGTGCAATATACAGATGAAAATTGTACAAAGGCAAAGACTATATTTGACGAGCTCATTGTTGCGCTAATTTCACTGGGTGGTGGTGCATTGGAGAAAGATAAGGTCAATAAGTTTGAGATTGCGGTTGTGGCTCTAAATAATCTAAACGAAGAGTGTGATGATTGCTTAATTGAGACGGGCGAGCGTGAAGAACTATGTGAACTCGTGAATAAAATATCAATTGCTGCGGGAATTGAACCGGGAAAGTATGGCTGTGGTGAGGGATTAGCCTCGGAGTGGAGAGATTGGTAACCCTTCTAGGGTGCCCGCTATCGTTAGATTTAAGTTAACCTGCGTAGATCTACGCTTGGCTGCTATGTGGAAGAACCAGTCTCTATATAGAGAGTAATATGTCATGAATAAACCATCATTTATTCCATCAGATAAGCATGATATGAAGGCGTGTTCTATTCTGTCGGAGACAACTGATGAGGAAGTTGAGCCTCATTTGCATGAATTGCTTGAATGGCTACAGGACTCAAATTGGCCTGTTGCCGCTCACGTAATAAACAGGTTACAAAGGACTGGTAGTGAACTGGCCCCAGCAATTATTGAAGTGCTAAAGGGCGAAGATCAAACTTGGAAATACTATTTACTATCTGGACTCATGCTTAGATGCAAGCCACTAGTTCGAGAGCTTTGCATGAATGAAGTTGTTAGGATTATCAATAGCCCTTCAATAGAAGAAAAGTTTGAAGAAGTAGATTTGGTAGCAGGAGAGGTGTTGGTAATGTATAAAAATGAGCCAAATGACAAATTCTAAAACTCAAGAAGTGTGTGGAAAATGCGGTAAATTGATGCGCACTGATAATAGCATCACTTTGTCGATGATCGTGAAACTTAATCACTACCAACCTGTCGAGTATTTTTCCAAGCTCTGCGAATGGACCTCAGACGATGCTGAAGCTGTGCAAGACTACATAGGTCATAGAATGGGCCATAATTGTATCTCGACTACGGTCGCGGCTTGCCCAGCCTGTGGTTGTGTACTAAAAACATGGAAGGCTAAACATTGTTTATCTTGTGACTGGACTCGTTCATCTCGCAATGTCCTCGCTGAATACAAGCAGTTATGAACGGCATCCAAGTGTCAGGTCTCGTTAGTCCATTGCCTAGCAGCTGGGGATTTCTGATGTCGCTTAAGTGGAATGAGCCGCTGTATTTAAAGGGCCGGAGGCTTGGTTTTTCTCTGGTATACTCTAACAAGATATTTGAAAGCGACGCAAAATTCACGCATCTCAATAAAACGTTAGATATCGGACATTTGGCTCCCGTATACTTTAGGCGGTGAGAAACAAACTGAAATATGGGGATTGAACGCACCCAGATTCGAGAATGCCTTGTTGGAGACTGAACAGTATCTTGGGGTTAGTGCAGCACGGTTTGATTCCGACCAAGAGTGCTTGTACATGACAGGGTATACATTGGAGAATATTAAAGACTTAGATGGAACGGTGCTTCCTGTTGATGAGAAAGGGCGGTCCCTACATATATACAAAAAGTGAAGTAAAAATACATTTCGACTGAATCACGTTTCTTGCATGTAAGTGTTTTTGCGAGCGCTTTCGCAATAAAACAAGCACAGAACTTAGCAAGCGCTGAAATCGGGTAAACATCACTATAACCAACGGGAGTTAACGTCGCTAGAGACCACCAAACGTCAGGGGTTTGGGGTGCCCCCTACTAATATGTAGTGACTCAGACTCGATCCGACGTCAACGGTTCTTAAGTATTCATAGCAAAACCGCTCACGATTGGTTTATTCTATTTGGATAGATTATTAAGTTAAAGGAAAAAATCTTGAGAAAAACAATCACTTTGTCGGTGCTTACTGCATCTATTGCTATTTCACTGAACACTCATTCTGAAGTGAATAATTATGAGCGTGATTTAGCTGGCATATGGGCGATGATGCCCATTCTCAGCCCAGTTAAAGGTCTAGCCAATGTAACTAAATACTATCAGGATGGATCCTACCACCTATACAGCTTTAAATGTACGGGAAGCGGTAAGTTTTCTAGGGAAAGATCTCATGACTCTATAGGTAGTTGGAAGATAGAAGAAAACGATATAGTAACTATCCCTGAAAATTCGGGAGAGTTAGATCAGCTATCAGGCATGGCTGATGATATGCGCGCTAAAATAGATAGCCTTCCTCAAGAAAAAAGAACGCTATTTAGGAATTCCCTTCCTCAGGAAATGATTGATTTAATTGACGGCAATTCCCCGGAAGGAAGGGAAACGATTCTTACACTTAACTCCACAATTATGAAATCCAAGCAGGATTTAGGGTTCGGAAGATCTATTCATTTTGATAATAGAAAAGTAAGTGAAATTAAGCCCTTGTGCGAAAAATTCTAAATCACATAAAATCAAGGCTCCAAATCGAAGCTGTAAACTGATAGAAAAATAATGACGACACTAATTTGTAATTACAATCCAGTATCAGGGGATAAATAGCACGATAGAAAATATAGTCTCAGATATTTGTATCGTAAGATTTAAGCAATGAAATAACTTCCTATGGATGGCTATGAAAATTCAGACCATACTTATTTTTGCATGTCTTCTACTGAGCGCATGTACTGATAGTTACGATGTAGAATCAATAATTGAAGCTAAACTTGATAAAAACAAGCCGTGCTTGGAATTGTATGGGGGCTTTCCAATGACTATACCTGAAACGTATTGGCCAAAGTATTCACCTATTCTTGACGAGTTTATTGCCCTGGGGTACGTCAATAATTATGAAGCTAAACAAGTGCCGAACATGTCACCTGCCGTGGCTGAAATGATAAATGTTCGTGTATACACCGTCACGGAGGAGGGAGAAGATATTATTGATGGCAACAGGAAAGTTTGTTATGGGGAGTTTGAGCTTGTCGATATCACAGGTTCCGATTCGTTGCCAATGATTGGAGCGATTATGTACAAGGCAGAGGTTGATGGGACGTCCTTTGAGTACGCCATAAAAAATGTACCTAGTTGGGCGATGAAGGATGTTTTTTCTGAACTGTCAGATAAATTGTTTGATGACCTTTCGACTCAGAAAAACCCAGGTATGGGTTCGTTAGTAATGAGAAAGAGAGACGAAGGGGTATGGAGAGTTGTAAATTTCAAAATAGAAACTGACAGACCTAGTCAGGATTTGTCGAATTCCAGAAATAAAAAGATAGCCATGAAGGAAATCGAAAAATATTATCAGCATATTCTTGTAGTTGAGAAAACAGAAGAGCGCCCAGAAGTACTTTTGAAAATGTATGGAAATTATAGCGTGAGGTCTTCTCTTCATGCTGCTGAAGTAGGGAAAAGAATGAAGGCGCTTGCGTCCGAAGTCCTAGGCAATAAAAAATCTCAAGAAGATGAATTCTTAAATCTTGCCAATCAATTTTTTGATGCCATTAATAATAGAGATCAGGAAACCATATCCAGAATAACTACTGGTCGTTTTAGCGCAAGCAGGGCATTAAGAAATAATATATTTGAGCGCAAGAAATTGGGTGATGTAAAAATAAAAAGTTACAAAGTGAACAAAACGAAGGATAGTGTTCAAATTCAACTTGCTGGGGGTGGTATTTTCATGCTGCGAGCAAAGCGTGTCGATGGGAAATGGCTACTTACTGAATTCGCAACTCAAACGAGTTGGTTTAGGAAAAACAATAGCTAATGGAAAAGGTATTTAGCATGGATTCCAAATAATAACGGGAGCCGTATTGATATCATTGATCGTTGATAACCGGAGAATGCGAAAGCAGATCAAACAATATGAACAACAAGGTAATGGATCAGAAAATGCTAATAAACATGATCAAGCGAGTAATCCAGGCTGCTGAGAAACTTTCGGATGGACCACACAAAGATGCTATAACCAGGGGGGGGGGTAATTCGATAACCCCCCCCCCATTCTTTAAAGCCCATTTGATCACATTAATAAGATTACTGTGCTTATTTTTAAACAGAAAAAGATAACGATATGAATATTAGTAAATTTCTTTCCGCAAAAGTCAGTCTTGCTATGGATGCTGCTGGTTTGCCCACAGAGACCAATCCAGTCATTGCTCCCTCTGCCCGCCCACAATTTGGTGACTATCAGGCAAATGGCGTAATGAGTGCAGCAAAAAAGCTAAAAACAAACCCCCGTGAGTTGGCAGCTAAAGTCGTCCAGCACCTGGATTTAGACGGAGTTGCTACTAAAATAGAATTAGCTGGGCCCGGATTCATAAATATTCACTTGGACGAAAAATGGCTATCGCTACAATTAGCCAGTGCAGTTAGTGACGAAAAATTGGGGGTCACCGAGAGAGAGGTTCCGCAAACGGTAGTAGTCGATTATTCTGCACCAAACCTTGCCAAGGAAATGCACGTTGGTCATTTACGTTCCACGATTATCGGCGATGCAGTAGTACGCGCACTAGAGTTTCGTGGTGATAAAGTGATTCGTCAAAACCATATGGGCGATTGGGGCACGCAATTTGGTATGCTATTGACCCACTTTAGTGATGAGCTGGCCTCCAATGAAGTGGCAGAAACTGCATTGTCCGATTTAGAAAACTTCTACCGTGAAGCAAAAATCCGCTTTGACACAGAAGATGGTTTTTCTGATCGAGCTCGAGAAAACGTTGTAAAACTGCAAAGTGGGGATGCTTATAGTACGGCTTTGTGGCAACAGTTTATCGATATTTCGATTGCCCACAGCGAAGAGGTTTACAGAAAGCTTAATGTTACTTTGGCCCGCTCCGACATAATGGGCGAAAGCGCATATAATCACGATTTGCCAGCTGTTGTTAATGAATTAATGATGAAAGGAATAGGGGAAGAAAGTGACAGTGCGAAGGTTGTTTTTATTGATGAATTAGCGAATAAAGCCGGCGATCCTTCTGTTCTAATTATTCAAAAGTCGGGTGGTGGCTATCTTTATGCTACTACTGATTTATCTGCGTGCCGCTATCGTAGTCATGATTTGAAAGCCGATCGTATTATTATTTTTACCGATGCTCGTCAAACCCTACATTTTAACCAAATTGAAGTTGTCGCCCGACAAGCAGGGTTTCTCCCAGAAAGTGTAGCCTATGATCACTGTCCGTTTGGCATGATGATGGGCGAAGATGGCAAACCATTCAAGACACGTGACGGTGGCACCATTAAGCTAATAGGGTTGCTGGATGAGGCAGTTAGCCGAGCCAGTGATTTAGTCGCAGTCAAAAATCCCGAATATGATTCTGAGGAAATAAGAAAAATCGCAATAAAAGTTGGCATTGGAGCGGTTAAGTATGCTGACTTGTCAAAAAACCGGACTAGCGATTACATCTTTAACTGGAAGTCTATGCTGAGCTTTGAAGGAGCTACAGCTCCCTATTTACAGTATGCCTATTCACGCATTCAGAGTATTTTTCTAAAAGCTAATGTTGAGATTGCTAACTGTACCAACATAGAATCTGACAAACTTAAAATTATAGAGCTCCAGGAAAAACGCTTAGCGCTGCAATTGTTACAGTTTGAAGATGTTTTGGATGCAATGACTAATGAGTGCGCTCCAAATTTACTGTGCAATTATCTGTACGAATTAGCAAGCTTGTATATGAGTTTTTACGAAGCATGCCCAATATTAAAAGATGATGTTAGTGATGAAATAAAACTATCTCGTTTAACACTGTGTTTGCTTGTATCGCGCACCCTCAAGCAAGGATTAGAGTTATTAGGTATCGAAGTTATGGAAAGAATGTAGCTGTTGCGGACGAAAAATCAAACGCAATTGTATTGCAAAATTTAGATGGCGAGCATCTTGGTTTTACTTTATTTCATCCTGATTTTCTTGGCATCTCTGGAGGCTGTGTTTTTGTTATAGTACCAAAAACGGTTGAAATTTGTGAATCAGAAATAGCTGGCTACTTGCTCACTATGAAAGAATAGGGTGGTTTTAGTGCCAAAGACTATAATCACTGTTTTTCGCTTTGATACCGGCTGTGTTGGTGCCAATATTTTTAATATTTATCGGGCTAGGTTTACCATTTCTACCGATGGATTCGCTGGATGCGACACAATCCCCAGAATCCAAAATATTAATTTTTGTTACGATTAATGAGCGATAGATACAATTTACTCTTTAGTACTTATGATATGTTCGAACGAAAAGTGTAACTAGACCCGTTGGACACACCGATGAGCATCTCAAAAAGCAATAATAAAAAAATAGTATTCCTCTCTTTTCTCATTTCGCTATTGGCTGCGTGTGGAGCGGAAAAGGGAACACAGGAAATGATTCTAGAGTTAGACAATAGGGAAGATTTTTTTGCTCAGGGTTTCCCCACCGACTTTAAGCGTGATGAAAATAACAAAATCGATGTGTCTGCTTTTCCTGACAAGCAGAGTTTGCTGCCGCCGTTATACAAAAAAGTTATTGATAGAGATATCGAGGG